>NZ_JABFAZ010000002.1:40716-118289 GCF_017168505.1 Micrococcus sp. KRD077
CTGACCCCGCCCCCCCCACGGCGCGGGCGCCCCGTCTCGGGGCGCCCGCGCCGTCTGCGTCTCCGTCCCTGACCCCGCGACCGACCACAGAGAGGACCTGCCGTGCGCGAGAGCGAGTTCCGCCGGCTGATGGACGAGGAGTTCGGCCCCGCCCGGGCCGGCCTCGTGGCAGACTCCCTGCACCTGCCCGGCCTGGACACCACCGCGACGGCGGCGATCGCCGCCGGCGTGGACCCGCGGCGGGTGTGGCTGGCGGTCTGCGACCTGCATGAGATCCCGCAGGAGCGGCGTCTCGGCCGGGACGTGCCGCCGAAGCGGTGAGGGCGCCGGGGCGCGCCGGGGAGGCCGCGGCGCCTGCCCGGCGGTGGCGGCGGCTACAGTGGATTTCGGCGCGCGCCGCGCGTGAAGGACCCACGTCGCGCGTCCTCTCGACAGCGCGAGGACCCATGTCTCGTCCCACCCCTCGAGGAGGCCCTATGCCCACGCCCGGTTCGGATGAACCGGTCGCACGCCTGCTGGCGCGCGGCTCAGAGTACAGTGTGATCGTTCCCGATGCGGGTGAGGACTACATCCAGGGCATGGTGCTGGAGGGGACGGTGTACGAGTCCGCGATGCTGGAGAAGATGGCCGAGGCGCTCTCGCCGGGTGACGTGGTCGTCGACGTGGGGGCCAACGTGGGCAACCACACCCTGTTCCTCGCCTGCACGGTGGGGGCTCGGGTGATCGCCGTGGAGCCAGATGCACGGCTCGCAGACGCCGTCCGCCGCTCCGCCGCGCTCAACGGCGTCGAGGACGCCGTGGAGGTGCACGCCTGCGCGGCAGGCGCCGGCGAGGGCGAGGCCGTCCTGCGCGAGGGGGACCCGGCCAACCTCGGGACGCGGTCGATCGACCGGTCTCCGGAGGCCGAGGGCGACCGGGTGCCGGTGCGCACCGTGGACGAGATCGTCGGCTCGCGCCTCGTCGCGATGCTCAAGGTGGACGTCGAGGGATTCGAGGCGCACGTGCTCGACGGCGCCCGCCGCACGCTCCGGCGCAGCCAGCCCCGGCTGTGGATCGAGTGCCTCGACGAGCCCGCCTACGAGGCGGCGGTCGAGCGGCTCCGCCCCCTGGGCTACCGCGTGGCCGACGTGGAGAACTCCTCGCCGACCGTCCTCTTCGTCCCTCGATCCGCAGACGAGCGGCAGGAGGCCGGGATGGACGCGGTCATGCGCCGCATGTACGCCGAGCGCTCGACCGCGCTGGCCCTACGGGAGCGGCTGCGGGTCGGTGACGGTGAGCCCGGCGAGGGCGCGGAGATGCGAGCCGACCTGGCGGAGGCGGAGGCGGACCGGGACGCGGCGCGCCGTCGAGTCGAGGAGCTGGAGGCGCTCGTCGCCCGGAACCGGGAGGACTTCCGCGTGCTCCGGGGGTTCGTGGCGGAGGCCGAGGACCGCATCTGGAACCAGCGGGACGCCCAGTCCGAGCGGGAGGCGGCGCAGGAACGCCTGCAGGAGATGGAGGACGCCCTGGAACGCCTCGCGGTGGAGAAGGAGTCGGCCCTGCAGGCGGTCCAGCAGACGCGGGCCACGCTGCGTCAGGTGCGGTCCTCGCGCACCTTCCAGGCGGGCAAGGCGCTGCGGGAGGCCCAGAGCCTGACCGGCGTGCGCCGCGCCGTGCCCCGACTCATCTCGATCATCCGCGCCGACAAGAAGGGTGGGCAGGCATGAGCCCCCGGATCCCCGCACCTGTGGTTCCCGAGGACGTCGCGTCGCGGCGCCGTGAGACGGATCCGGTGCCGGTCCGCAGACGCACCGGCCGGGCCGGGAAGCTCGTCGTGGCCTGCATCCTGGACGAGTTCTCCTTCACCTCCTTCGAGGGCGAGGCGGACCTGGTGCCGCTGACCATGGAGTACTGGCGCGCCGAGCTGACGGCGGCGCAGCCGGACCTGCTGCTCGTGGAGTCCGCGTGGCGCGGGCACCGCCAGACCTGGTGGAACACCGTCCATCGGTTCGGCCCCGAGCTGGAGGGCGTCCTCCGGTGGTGCCGTGAGAGGGGTGTGCCCACCGCCTTCTGGAACAAGGAGGATCCGGTGCACTTCAACACGTTCCTCACTACGGCGGGCCACTTCGACGCGGTGTTCACCACGGACCTGGACTGCGTCCCGCGCTACAAGCGCGAGCTCGGGCACAGCAACGTGCACTTCCTGCCGTTCGCGGCCCAGCCGGCCCACTCCAATCCCGTGGAGGCCTTCGAGCGGGTGCAGGGGTGCGCCTTCGCCGGCGCCTACTACGCCCGCTACCCCGAGCGGCTGGCGGATCTGCGGGAGCTCAGCTCGGAGCTCTCCGCGGATGGCCGGCGGTTCGACATCTACGACCGCAACCTGGGCCGGGGGAACGCCGACTACGCCTTCCCGGAGGAGTACAAGCGGTTCATCGTGGGCGGCGCGCTGACCCCGGACCTGCTGGACATCCCCTACAAGGGCTACACGGTCAACCTCAACCTGAACTCCGTGAAGCAGTCCCAGTCCATGTTCGCCCGCCGGGTGTTCGAGCTCCTGGCCTCCAACACGCTGGTGGTCAGCAACTTCTCCCGCGGGCTGCGGCTCATGTTCGGCGACCTCGTGGTGGCGACGGACTCGGGGACGCAGATGCGACGTCGGCTCGAGCAGATCGAGGCCCACTCCAACGGCAACGAGCGGATGCGCGCCATGGCGCTGCGCAAGGTCCTGCGGGAGCACACCTACGCCGAGCGGCTCTCCTTCGTGGCCCAGCACGCCGGGGTCACCCTGCCTCGGGCCGAGGTCGAGCGCCCGCTGCTGATCGTGCCGCATGCACCGGACCGCGATGAGGAGGCCGTCCGCGGCCTCCTGGCGTCCTGGACGCGGCAGTCCTGGACCGACTGGGTGCTCGCCGTCCTGGTGGAGGACGATGCGGACGCGGCGGCCGTCGAGGCCGCGGCTGACGACGACCGCGTGGTCGCCGTCCAGTCCGCCGACGGCCTTGCGGCGCTGGCGCGGTCGCGCGGATGCACCGCCCTCGGCACCCTGGAGCCCCAGGACTGGTACGGGCCGCACTACCTCGAGGACCTCGTGCTGACCCTGCGGTGGGCGGACGTGGACGCCGTCGGGCACCGGGAGCACTACGCGGTGCCGGAGGGCGGCGGCGCCCCGGTGCGCCGCGAGCCGCGCACCGCGTGGACCCCGTGCGACGGACTGCCCCTGCACCGGTCGCTGGTGCGCCTCGACCCGGCGGCGGAGGCCGCGGTGTCCGGCGTCCTCACCGAGGCGACGGCGCCTGCCGGCCTGGCCGTCTCCGCGCTCGAGTACTGCGCGGGCGGGGCGCATGCCCCGGCCGCCCTCCTGGAGCCGGTGTCGGCGCTGCCCCTCGACCAGGGGCTCGGACTGGACGAGATCCGTCGCCACGCCGACGCGCTGGTGTTCGAGGAGTCCTCCGACGACCTGCCCGTCCTCGACCTCGACATGCTGTTCGAGGGCATGACGACCTTCGACGCCATGACCATGACGTGGGAGGACGGCGAGGCGCGGCTGACCTCGCGGATGGAGGCGGGCCGTCACCAGTACTGGATCAACCCGCACGTCAGGCCGCTGGACGCGGAGCTCCTCGGCCGCACGGAGCCCCTCTACCTGGACGTCGGGGTCGGGCTCGACGTCATGCTGGTCGCGTACTGGCTCGACTCCGCGGGAGGACGCATCGGCCACGCGATGATCCCGGCGCGCCAGTTCGTGGAGGTGACCATTCCCGACGACGCCGTGGCGATGCGCTGGGGACTGCGGGTGAGCGGGTCCGGCAGTGCGGTGATCCACCGTGTGGTGAACGGCCCCTTCGTGGCGCCGCCCGTCCCGCTGTTGGTGCGCAGCCCGGACGTGCTGGTGACGAACATCTACCCGTCCTACGGGAACCTGTACCGCAACGGGTTCGTGCACAGCCGCCTACGTCGCTACCTCGAGGCGGGGCGCCGGCTCGAGACCGTCACCCTGGGGACCGCTCATCAGCCGGAGTTCCGGGAGTTCGAGGACGTGGACGTGGCCGTGCTGCGGCCGGCTGACCTGTCCGCCACGCTCGCCACGGGGGAGGCGCGCTCGCTCACCGTGCACTGCCTCCTGCCGGAGACCTGGGACGTGCTGAAGACGGCTCCGTCGCTGCCCCCCACCACCGTGTGGATCCACGGGTTCGAGATCCAGCCCTGGTGGCGCCGGCGGTTCAACTACACCTCCGAGGAGGAGCTGGAGGCCGCCAAGGACCTGTCGGAGACCCGTCTGACGATGTGGCGGGAGATCTTCGAGTCCTCTCCCGAGGACATGCACTTCGTCTTCGTCTCCCAGTGGTTCGCGGAGACGGTGTTCGAGGACGTCGGCGTGCGGCTGCCCGACCACCGCTGGAGCATCATCCACAACCCCATCGACGCGGACGTCTTCCCCTACCGGGAGAAGACCTCGGAGCACCGTCTCCGGGCCCTGTCCATCCGGCCCTACCACTCGCGCGTCTACGCGAACGACCTCTCCGTGGCGGCCGTCCTCGAGCTCAAGGACGAGCCGTGGTTCGACGAGATGGAGTTCACGTTCCTGGGCGATGGACCGCTGTTCGAGGAGACCCTCGCGCCCCTTCGTGGGCTGTCCAACGTCACGATCCGTCGTGGCTTCCTCACCCACGAGCAGATCGCCCGGGAGCATGCCGCCCACGGCGTGCTCCTGGTCCCGACCCGCAGCGACACCCAGGGGGTGAGCCGTGACGAGGCCATGTCCTCCGGGCTGGTCCCGGTGACTTCGGCGGTGGCCGCGGTGCCAGAGTTCGTGGACGAGGAATGCGCGTTCCTCGCCCCGGCGGAGGACCACAGAGAGCTGGCCGACGCGCTGCGGACGCTGCACCGGGACCCCGAGCGCTACCTGCGGATGTCCCGCGCCGCGGCGCGACGGGTTCGCGCACAGTCCGGAGCGGAGCATGTGGTGAAACAGGAGATGGCCACGGCCTTCTCGCGTGAGAGGAGCGCCCGAGCATGAGCGAGACGCGACGTGTAGCTGTGGTGGGCAGCGGGCTGACCCGCGCGGCACTTCTGGCGGATGCGCGATTCCAGGTGCCCGCTGGCCACTATTTCGCCCGAACGTCTCTGGCAGCGCTGGCGACTCCCGCAGCAGCAGATGTGTTGGACCTCGGTGCGATCAGCACAGACTTCCGCCGCGCCCTCGTGCGCCGGGATGTCGAGCGGCGGCTCGTCGAGGACATTGTGGCCCTCGACCCCGGGGCCATCGTGATCGACGCTCTTGAGGAGCGTCTTGGCGTTGTGCGCCTCCACGATGGGCGTGTCATCACCCGCTCTCCCGAGGCGGCAGAAGCGGGACTGGGTTCGCTGGGAGGTGAGGTCCTCTCCTGCGGACAGAAGGGACATTCGGAGCTGTGGAGCGCCGGCTGGTCCTCGTTTGTCCAGGGTCTGCAAGAAGCCGGAATGTGGGACCGCGTGGTGCTGCACGCGGCGCAGATGCTGACGTCCGACGAACTGGGCAATCCCGCATCGTCCGCGCCCGCGCTGGAGGGGACGAATTCCCGCCTGGCCGGACTGTACGAGCGAATGCGCTATGACGTGCCGGCCGAAGCCATCGTGGAGGTCTCAGCCGACTTGAACGTGGCGCCCGCTGAGGGTGGCAAGGTGGCTCCACTTAAGCTCGCTGCCACTGGCGCGGCCCACCTGGCCGACAAGGTTTGGGAGGCCATGAACCTGGCTCGCCACGCTCCGGATGATCGCTCGGCGGCGGTCCAACGTCCGGCCCCGCGTCACGCAGACCGGGCGTCGACAGCTTTCACAACCGAACGCCAGGGCGTCGTGCCGAGTTCCTACGGAGGCTACGGAGTGGACGTGGTGTCGTGGGAATCCTCCGCCGCGTTCGCCGAGGCGCCGGTACAGGCAGGGTTGCATCGGATGGGCCTCCCAGACGGAAACCACCTGGATTTGATCGTGCGTGGCGATCTTGGGTCTATTCAGGCACAAGAGTCCGTGGTGGTTTTCCTGAGCGGTGCCATGAGCAAGCGGAATGGGTCTGCCCCGCCCTTCTTCGCAGGTCGGCGGGTGAGCCAGAAGCTGGGCATCCCGTGGGTGGCAGTCAGTGACCCAGGAATGCAGCTTTCCCACGAGATCCTGCTCGCTTGGTATACGGGGGCGCCTGGATCTGACGCAGTACCTGCGACAGTGCAAGCACTGCGCTCGATCTCGGCTGAGCTGGACCGGGATCTTCTCCTCGTCGGGGGGTCGGGAGGAGGATTTGCGGCCCTGCGACTTGCAGAAGAACTCGGGGACCGAGCCTCCGCGCTGGTATGGAACCCCCAGACGGACATCTTGGAGTATGAACCCGCGGCCGTTACTCGCTACCTGGCGACGATCATCCCCGAGGGAACGCCTGACCACGTTGACGATCGGGTCGGGGCGGAGGCGAAGCTCGCAGCTGCCGGTGTGCAGCACCGGGTGGAAACAATGGCCTCGGGAGCCCGCGTCCTGATCCTGCAGAATGCCTCGGACCATCATGTGCATAGGCATCTGCTCCCGCTGCTCGCCCGTTCTGGGGCACGCGAGCGAGACCGTGACCTCATCGCCGTGGACGACAGCCACGTCGCCCGGATCCTTTCGTGGGGTAAGGGACACGCAGTATTGCCTGTTGAAGTAACCTGCCTCGCCGTTGATGCCATGCGTCGGGGTGAGGGGGTCGCCAAGACGGTCGCGCGTGTGGAGGAAGCCCTCGGCGCGCCGCATGCCCAGGGGTTGTCCGAGGCCGCGTCCGGCGGGATCGCAGAAGGGGTCGCGGTGGAGCCCGCAGGCGCTGGAAGGGTTCGCGTGTCTTGGGACCTGTCCATCGTGGGTCCATCGTCGGCGTGTACGGCCGACTTCGCGCGAGAGGAGGGGGCCCGTACGGTGGCTTCTGTAGAGAACGTCGTCTCGCCTCTGATCGTGGAGGGATTGGGCGAGGGGGAGCTGTGGCGTCTCGACCTGCGGGATGCCTCCGGTCGTCTCGTCGGCGCCGTTCGTTTCGACGCCCGAGCGAAGAAACGAGAAGTAGAGGTCACCCCGGCGGGTCGACGTTCGTACGGACGCAAGCAGCGTTGAAGGCGGCACTTGAGTGAGCGGAGCCCGAATGCACGACGCGCCGGAAATCGAACACATGTTCGATCCGTGCGGTAGAGTCCTGCACAGCAGTGCGACGGGGTGATCTCGTGCACAGGCGGACCCCGGGCGCTTAACGTGTCCGCCGCTCCCCGTAGATTCACGCACATGACCGAGGCGGGCGCCTGGACGCCCGCCGCACCGCCACCAGAGCTAGGGGTGAAGGATGAGCAAGACTCCGGATCGCGAGAAGGCCCTCGAAGCCGCCCTCGCGCAGATCGACAAGCAGTTCGGCAAGGGCTCCGTCATGCGGCTGGGCGATCAGACGCAGACGCCGGTGGAGGTCATCCCCACGGGCTCGGTGGCCATGGACGTGGCGCTGGGCATCGGCGGCCTGCCCCGCGGCCGCGTCGTGGAGATCTACGGTCCGGAGTCCTCGGGCAAGACCACGCTGGCCCTGCACGCGGTGGCCAACGCCCAGCGCAACGGCGGCATCGCCGCGTTCATCGACGCCGAGCACGCGCTCGACCCGGTGTACGCGCGCAAGCTCGGCGTGGACACGGACGCGCTCCTCGTCAGCCAGCCGGACACCGGCGAGCAGGCCCTGGAGATCATGGACATGCTGGTCTCCTCCGGCACCCTGGACATCGTCGTGATCGACTCCGTGGCCGCACTGACCCCGCGCGCCGAGATCGAGGGCGAGATGGGCGACTCCCATGTGGGCCTGCAGGCCCGCCTGATGTCCCAGGCGCTACGCAAGATCACCGGTCGGCTGCACCAGACCAAGACCACGGCCATCTTCATCAATCAGCTGCGCGAGAAGATCGGCGTGTTCTTCGGCTCCCCGGAGACCACCACCGGCGGCAAGGCGCTGAAGTTCTACGCGTCGGTGCGCATCGACGTGCGCCGCATCGAGACGCTCAAGGAGGCCGGCAACCCCGTCGGCAACCGCACTCGCGTGAAGATCGTGAAGAACAAGATGGCCCCGCCCTTCAAGCAGGCCGAGTTCGACATCCTCTACGGCGTCGGCATCTCCCGCGAGGGCGGCCTGATCGACATGGGCGTCGAGGAGGGCATCGTGAAGAAGTCCGGCGCCTGGTTCACCTATGACGGAGACCAGCTGGGCCAGGGCAAGGAGAACGCCCGCCGGTTCCTCAAGGACAACCCGGACCTCGCCCAGGAGATCGAGGAGCGGATCCTCACGAAGCTCGGCATCGGCGTGGATCCGGAGGCCGAGGCGGACGAGGCCCCGGCCCTGACCGCGGTCCCGGGTGACACCGCGGCCGGATGACCCGAGCCCGCAGGGACGCCGGAGGCGGCGCCGCCCGCCGGTCCGAGAGGACCGGTCGGAGCGGCGCCGCCTCCGGCTCGTCCGCGTTCGACGACGCGCGCGACACCGACGCCGCCCGGATGTGGCTCGAGCTGGCGGGCGTGCCCGAGGCCGACCCCCCGGCCGCGGCCAGGGGTGTAGAGGAGCCGCCGGGGGCGCCGACGGACGATCCGCCCCTCGCCACGGCGGAGAACGGCTCCACGGCAGCGCCGTCCGGCCCCGCAGCAGCGCCGGATGAGGCAGGGCCGCCGGGCCTGGGTGTCCTCCTGGGCCGCGCGAGCGACCTGCCCAGTCCCGCCCCCGGCGCTGCGGCGCGCGTGCTGCCCTGGTCGGCGGACGCGAGGCACGAGAGCGGTGGTCGCGGCGCCCGAGGTGCCTCGTCCGAGGCGCGGCGCGCCCGTCGCCGGACCGCCCGCCCTGTCGCCACGGATGCCGCTTCCGCCCCCGAGGAGGCGAACACCCGCGAGGACGCCCGGCCGCGCCGTCGCCCGGGGCCCGCGCCCCTGCCGGCCGACCCGAGGGAGCGGGAGGAGGCCGCCCGCGAGGTCGTCCTGCGGCAGCTCGCCCTGGGGCCGCGCTCCCGCGGTCAGCTCGAGGCCAAGCTCGCCGACCGCGAGGCCGAGCCCGAGCTGATCGCCCGGGTCCTGGACCGGTTCGAGGAGGTCCGGCTCGTGGACGACGCCGCCTTCGCCGAGGTCTGGGTCCGCAGCCGCCACCGGTCCAAGGGGCTGGCCCGGCGGGCCATCGGCCACGAGCTGCGGCAGAAGGGCGTGGACCGGGACGTCGCGGCCGAGGCGCTCGAGGCCATCGACGGGGAGGACGAGCGCGCCGCCGCCCTCGAGCTCGTCCGCCGCCGCCTGCGCGGCCGCCGTGTCCCGGCCGGGAACGGCCCGGACGCGCGCGCGGAGCGGGACAAGGTGACCCGGCGCCTCGTCGGCATGCTGGGGCGCAAGGGGTACGGCGGCGGCCTCGCGTTCGCCGTCGTGAAGGAGGTGCTGGGCGAGCTCGAGGAGTGAGCGGGCCCCGCGCCCCGCCCGAGGTTCCTAGAATGGTGCGGTGACGTTGACGGACCCCACCCTCGAAGCCCTCGAAGCCCCCGCCCCCCGGCAGACCTCCGCGCGCCCCCACGAGGGGCTGACGTACGAGGTCCGCACGTTCGGCTGCCAGATGAACGTGCACGACTCGGAGCGCATCTCCGGCCTCCTCGAGTCCACCGGCTACGCCCCCGCCCCGCAGGACGCCCAGGCGGACCTCGTGGTGTTCAACACGTGCGCCGTCCGCGAGAACGCGGACAACCGCCTCTACGGCAACCTCGGCAACCTGCGCTCCGTGAAGGACGCGCACCCCGGCATGCAGATCGCCGTCGGCGGGTGCCTCGCACAGAAGGACCAGGCCACCATCCAGGCCAAGGCGCCCTGGGTGGACGTCGTCTTCGGCACCCACAACATCGGCTCCCTGCCGGTGCTGCTCGAGCGCTCCCGCCACAACGCGGAGGCCGAGATCGAGATCCTCGAGTCCCTCGAAGTGTTCCCCTCCACGCTGCCCACCAAGCGGGACTCCACCCACTCGGGCTGGGTGTCCATCTCCGTGGGCTGCAACAACACGTGCACCTTCTGCATCGTCCCCAGCCTGCGCGGCAAGGAGAAGGACCGCCGCCCGGGGGACGTGCTCGCCGAGGTGCAGGCGCTCGTGGACGCCGGCGCCGTGGAGGTCACCCTCCTGGGCCAGAACGTGAACACGTACGGCGTGGAGTTCGGGGACCGCGGCGCGTTCGCCAAGCTGCTGCGCGCATGCGGGCAGATCGAGGGCCTGGAGCGCGTGCGCTTCACCAGCCCGCACCCGGCCGCCTTCACGGACGACGTGATCGACGCGATGGCCGAGACCCCCAACGTCATGCCGCAGCTGCACATGCCCCTGCAATCCGGCTCGGACACGGTGCTCAAGGCCATGCGCCGCTCGTACCGGTCCAAGCGGTTCCTCGGCATCCTCGAGAAGGTGCGCGAGCGGATCCCGCACGCGGCCATCACCACGGACATCATCGTCGGCTTCCCGGGGGAGACCGAGGAGGACTTCCAGGACACGATGCGGGTGGTCGAGGCCTCGCGGTTCTCCTCCGCGTTCACGTTCCAGTACTCCATCCGCCCCGGCACCCCGGCCGGCGAGATGGCGGACCAGGTGCCGAAGGCCGTGGTGCAGGAGCGCTACGAGCGCCTCGTCGCCCTCCAGGACCGCATCTCCGCGGAGGAGATGGCCACGCTCGTGGGCACCCGCCAGGAGCTGCTCGTCACCGCCGACTCCGGCACCAAGGCCGCCGAGCGCGGCCGCCTCTCCGGGCGTGCGCGAGACAACCGCCTCGTGCACTTCTCGGTCCCGGCCGGCGCGCCGACCCCGCGCCCCGGGGACTTCGTCAGCGTCACCGTCACCGAGGCGCACCCGTTCTTCGCGGTCGCGGACCCCGCGCCCGAGGACTACTCGCTGCGCCGCTCGCGCGCCGGCGACGCCTGGGACCGCGCCCAGGCCGAGTCCTGCGGGGTGCCGACGCCGGGCGCCTCCGGCGGCGCCGGGGCCACGAGCCTCGGCATGCCCACGCTGCGCCCCCGGTCCTGATGCGCGCCGCCCGCCCGCCCGTCGTCGCCGTGGTCGGGGCGACGGCGACGGGCAAGTCCGCCCTCGCCGTCGCGCTGGCGCACGCCCTGGACGGGGAGGTCGTCAACGGGGACGCACTGCAGTTCTACCGGGGCATGGACATCGGCACCGCCAAGGTGACCGAGGCCGAGCGCGAGGGCGTGCCGCACCACCTGCTGGACGTGCTCGACGTCGGGCAGGAGGCCTCGGTGGCCGCCTTCCAGTCCGCGGCCCGCGGCGTGTTCGCGGACGTCCGCTCCCGGGGGCGGACCCCGATCCTCGTGGGCGGCTCCGGCCTGTACGTGCGGGCGGCGCTGGACGTGCTCGAGTTCCCGCCCACGGACCCGGAGGTGCGGGCCGCGGTGGAGGCCGAGCTGGCCGAGCGCGGGGAGGCGGCCCTGCGGGCCGAGCTGGCCGCCGTCGACCCCGAGTCCGCCGCCAAGGTGGCCGACGCGCGGCGTCTCGTCCGCGCCCTCGAGGTCCACCGGATCACGGGCCGGCCCTTCTCCGCGTTCATGCCGCGGCGCGAGCACGATCCCTCCGTGGCGCCGGTGGTGCAGATCGGCCTGAGCCTGGAGCGGGCCGTGCTGCACGAGCGGATCGAGGCCCGGGTGGAGCGCATGCTCGCCGCCGGGCTGCTGGACGAGGTCCGCGCGCTGGACGTGCCCGGCCCGGACGGGCTGCGCCAGGGGCCCACGTCCGCCCGGGCCATCGGCTACGCGCAGATGCTCGCCGTCCTGGACGGCACGCTCACGCCGGAGCAGGCCGCCGAGCAGACCGTCGTCGCCACCCGGCGCTTCGCCCGCCGGCAGGAGACGTGGTTCCGCGCCGACCCGCGCGTGCACTGGGTGGACGCACTCGCCCCGGACGTCGTCGCGCAGGCGCTGGCCGTGGTGGCCGGCTCCTAGACTGGCCCCATGACCGAGAAGACCGCCGCCGCCGCGGCCCCGACGTCCGACGCCGCCCCCCGCGTGCCCTTCACGAAGGGCCACGGCACCGGCAACGACTTCGTGCTCCTGGCCGACCCGGACGGCAACGTCCACCTCGAGGCCGCCCAGGTGGCGGTGCTCGCGGACCGACACCGGGGGATCGGCGGGGACGGCGTGATCCGCGCCGTGCCCTCCCGCCACGTCGAGGAGGGCCGGGCCCTGCTCGCCGCGCACCCCGAGGCCGAGTGGTTCATGGACTACCGCAACGGGGACGGGTCGATCGCGGAGATGTGCGGCAACGGGGTGCGCGTGTTCGTGCACTTCCTCGCGGAGAAGGGGCTCGTGGACCTCGCCCCCGGCGAGTCCATCACCATCGGCACGCGGGCCGGCGTGAAGACGGTCAGCCGCCTCGCCCACGGCTACGCGATCGACATGGGCCCGTGGTCCTACCTCGATCCGGAGCTGGCCGAGGAGGCGGCCTCGGACGCGATGGTCCTCGCCGCCGGCCTGGCCGACCCCCGCCCGGCGCTGAGCGTCTCCATGGGCAACCCGCACACGGTGGTGCCGCTGGCCTCCTTCGAGGACCTCGAGGGGCTGGACCTCACCCGCGCCCCGGAGGTGGACCCGGCGCCGTCGCACGGCACCAACGTGGAGTTCGTGGCGGCCCACGAGCCCCTCGTCCGCGAGGGCGTGGGCCGGGCGCGCATGCGCGTGCACGAGCGCGGGGTGGGGGAGACCCAGTCCTGCGGCACGGGCGCGTGCGCCGTGGCGGTGGCCATGCGCGCGTGGTCCGGCGAGGGCGGCTCCGACTCGTGGCTCGTGGAGGTGCCCGGCGGCGTCCTCGGCGTGGACTTCGTCGCCCACCCGGACGGCACCGAGCACGTGGTGCTCGCCGGCCCGGCCGAGCTCGTCTTCGACGGCGAGCTCACCGTCTGAGGGGCACGTCAGCGCCGCCGTGCGACTGCCGCGATGTCAGGAGAGTCGCGGCGAAGCGCTCGCCTGTAACCGGGGCATCCGAGGAATCTGACCGGAGACCCACCTGTAGAAGTCGTCCGAATAGTGCATGGGGGCCGGGCCCCATTCATGGTCGTCCGCCGACAGGCACAGATTCTGTGGAACGTCGAGGATCGGAAATCCCAGATCTCGCAGAACCTCGTAATAGATGGAGAACCGCCCGCGCCATTCCTCTGGAGTGAGACCCTTGTCCGGCTTGACCTCGGCTCCGCTCTCGGTCCGTGCGGCGAAGGGCGCCCTGATGACCCACACGCGGCGCCCTTCCAGCATCCCCGCAAGGCGAACTGCTGCCCGCGACCAGAGGGTGAAGTGCTCGGGAGTGCCGAACCGGATGTGCCGCCCCTGGATCGCGGAGGCCCATGAGGAGCGAAAAAATTCGTTCGAAGGCGTGATGTACCCGCCGTCGACCTCGAGGACGCCGTGCCTCTCGTAGGTCATGTCGATGAGGACGCTTCCCGCCGTGGACCGGATGATCGACGGAATGGCGGACTCGAAGTCCTGCTCGACGATCCTTCGCTGGAAAGCCGAATTGAGATCCAGTGGAATGTCGGGGTGGGGGATCGATCGAGTCGTCGCGGAAATCCACGATGACCGGGCCACGTATGCGGCTACCTGATGAGTTGCATCAACCCTGAATACATCCCGGCTTACGCAGGAGCCGTATACGACCACGTCCATCCGGCGGATTTTATCACCAGCCTTGGGCGTGCCAGGCGACGGCTGGCCCAGGCGGATCCGCCCGGGCCGCCGTCGTCACGGGGCCAGGAGCGTCAGCTCAGCTCGCCGAGCACCTCGTTGAGCGCCTCGGTGGCGGAGGGGTGCGTCCAGATCCCGTCGCGCAGCGCCGACGCCGTGACGTCCGCGCGCATGGCCAGGGCCACGAGGTTCACGAGCTCCTGCGCCTCCACGCAGTGCAGGCGGGCGCCGAGCACGAGGTCGGTGGCGGCGTCCACGACCACCTCGATGACGCCGTGGGCGTCCTCCTCGATCTTCGGGCGCGGCATGGCGGCGATCGTCGCCACGGGCTTGGAGGCGACCTTCACCTCGTGGCCGGACTCGCGGGCCTGCTCTGCGGTCATGCCGTCCGAGCCGAGCGGCGGCGTCGTGAAGACGGTGTTGGGCACGGCCACGCGGTCGGCGCCGAGGTGCGCAGGTGCTCGTCCACGGCGATGAAGCCCTTCTCGTCCAGCTCGATGCCGGCGGCCGCCGGGTGCCGGGCCTCGGCGGTCGACGCGCGGCCCGTGGCCAGCACCACGATGTCCGCGGCGATCGGCTCGCCCTCCTCGAGGTCCACGCGCAGGCCGCCGTCGGCCTCGGCGAAGCCCGTGGCGGAGGCCCCGGTGGCCAGGCGCACGCCGCGGTCCTGCAGGGCCTCGACCAGGGAGTCGCGGACCGCGTCGGACTCGTCGGGCAGGATCTGCTCGCCCCGCACCAGGACGGTCACCTCGGCGCCGAAGCCGGCCAGCATGGAGGCCAGCTCCAGGCCCACGGGGCCGGAGCCGACGACGACGGCGCGGCGCGCGGCTGCGGTCCATCTGCAGCTGCAGGGTCTCGGAGTCGTGCACGCCGGGCAGGTCCACGCCGGGCATCTCCGGGCGCAGGGGGGTGGTGCCGGTGTTGACGACCACGTGCCGGGCGCGGATGGTCAGGCGCTCGCCGTCGTCGTCGCCGTCCGCGGCCTCGGCGGGGCGGACCTCGACGGTGCGCTCGCCGGTGGAGCGGGCCTCGCCCTGGACGAGGGTGACGGCGTCCAGGTCCTCTAGCATGGCGCGGTTCGCGTCGCGGAGCTTCGAGGTGAGGGCGTCGCGGAAGTCCCAGGCGGAGGCGACGGCGGCGTGCGGGTCGTCCCCGGGGCGGACGGCGTCGGCGCGGTGGACGAGGGCCTTGGTGGGCACGCACGCCACGTTGACGCATGTGCCGCCGACCATGCCGGCGTCGCGCTCCACGAGGGTGACCTTGCGGCCCTGGGAGCCGAGGGTCCTGGCGAGGGTCTTGCCGCCCTTGCCCCAGCCGATCACCAGGATGTCGGTCTCGAGCTCGGCGGTGCCGGCGGCGGTCGCGGTGTCCTTCACGGTGTTCAGGCTGCTCATGCCTTCGACACTTTTCAGGACGGTCCGTTCAGGAGGACGATCCGGCCGCCCGCGAGATCCGCAGGATCCGGAAGCCCTTGACCGTGGCCGCCCGCGTCGCCGTGAACTCCCCGGGCGCCTGCTCCTGGAGCATCCCCGCGATCCACGGCAGCAGCGAGTCCGCCCCGAGGTTCTTCTGCACCACGAGCCAGGCCTCGCCGCCGGGGGCCAGGCGCGGCAGCCACTGCGCCAGCAGATCGTGCAGGGCGGCCTTGCCGATGCGGATCGGCGGGTTGGACCAGACCAGGTCGAACCGGGCGTCGTCCGGGACCTGCTCGGGGGTGAGAAAGCGCGCGTTCGACGCCCCGACGGCGGCCGCGTTGTCGCGCGCCAGGGCCAGGGAGCGCTCGTTCACCTCGACGCCGGTCACCTCGGCCTCGGGGGAGGCCAGGGCCAGCGTGAGGGCGAGCGGGCCCCAGCCGGCGCCGACGTCGAGGAACGCGCCGCGCGCCGGGGGCGCGGGGACGGCCGAGAGCAGGGCCGCGGTGCCCTTGTCGATGCCGTCCGGGGAGAACACGCCGTTGGCGGTCTGCAGGGTGACGCGCCGCCCGGCGAGCTCGACGTCGACGCTGCGGCGCCGCTCGGGGGTGCCGGGGTCGGGGGAGAAGTAGTGCGCAGGCGAGGTCACGGCGACCATCGTAGTCAGGCGGCGCCGGCGGCCCGCAGGTCCGCCAGGATCGCCCGCACGGCGTCCCGGCCGGCGCGGTTGGCGCCCACGGTGGACTGGGACGGCCCGTAGCCGATGAGGAACAGGCGCGGCTCGTCGAGGGCGCGGCCGTGCGCCGCCCGGATGCCGCCGTCGGGCGTGCGGAGGCGCAGCGGGGCGAGGTGGCGGACGGCGGGGCGGAAGCCGGTGGCCCACAGGATGACGTCGGCGCGCTCGAGGGAGCCGTCGGGCATGCGCACCCCGTCCGGCTCGATCCGCTCGAACATGGGGTGGCGCTCGAGCACCCCGCGGGCCTGCGCCTCGCGCACCCAGTCGGAGCGGAACATGCCGGTCGCGCTCACCACCGAGCGCGGGGCCAGGCCGAGGCGGGTGCGCTCGTCGACGCCCTCCACCGACTCGGCGAGGTGGCCCGGGTCCGGGTCGTCGATCCACTGCGGCTCGCGGCGGGTCACCCAGAGCGTGTCCGCCACGCGCGAGACCTCGGCCAGGTGCTGGGTCGCGGAGACGCCCATGCCCACGACCACCACGCGCCGCCGGGCGAACTCCTCCGGGTCGCGGTAGTCGTGGGTGTGCAGCTGCCGGCCGCGGAACTCCCGCCGGCCCGGCACCGCCGGCCAGTGCGGTGAGGTCCACGTCCCGGTGGCGTTGACCAGGAACCCGCACGTCCACGTGCCCGCGTCGGTGTGCACCCGGAACCCCTCGGCGGCCCCGGGCTCGCCGATCCGCTCCACCCGCGACACGCGCACGGGGCGGTGCACGCGCAGGTCGAAGCGCTCCTCGTACTCGGCGAAGTAGGCGGGCAGCACCGCGTTGGCCCCCGCGGCCGGGTCCGCCGGCGGCACCAGGTGGCCGGGCAGCTCGTGGATGTGGTTGACCGAGCCCATCGTGAGGGTGTCCCAGCGGTGCAGCCACGCCCCGCCGGGGCGGTCCTCGGCGTCGAGGACGGCGAACGTGCCCGGCGACCCCTCGGGGGCCGGTCTCGGGGCCTCACCGGGGCCGACGGGCTGGAAGCCGCGGCGGCGCAGGTGGTGGGCGGCGGAGAGCCCGGCCTGGCCGGCGCCGACCACGAGGACGGTGACGTGCCGGTCCGGGTGCGGGGTCATGCGGCCCAGCGTAGGCACGGCCGGCGCGTGTTCGCCCACGGGGGAGGGGTGTCGCCGGCGGCGGGCGGCCGCTAGAATGGTCGGCATGTTCCTGCTGTTCGCCTGATCGCCGCCGCCCGTCGAGCCACCGCTCCGGCCGCCATCGATCGCTCCGCATCCCGCTCCGGTCCGCACCCCCGTGCGCCCGGATCCCGCCGACGCGAACAGGACACCCCCCATGGACTACATCGTCCGCCCCTGCACGGCTTGCGTGGCCGCGCCTGCACGGCTTGCGTGGCCGCCCCTGCGGCCGTCCGTGACGTTCCTGTCGCCTGACTCCTGATCTCCGGACGCCGGTATCGCGTCCGCCCCACCCACTACCCTGAACTGACATCGGGCCGCCCGACCGCGGCGGCCCAGAGGAGACCATGACTGAGAAGAACCAGCACACCCCCGGCCCCCAGGGCGCCCACGGCTCCGAGGACGAGATCCAGGCCGTGATCGACCGCATCCTGGCCGCCGATGACGCTCGCCGCGCCTCCGACCGCGAGGCGACCGGGCGCGGCTCCGCGGACAGCGTGGCCGCGGACCACGAGGGCGCCCTCGACGCCGGCACCCCGGATCGCTCCGCCGCGCTCGCGGGCCGCGCACTCGCCCTGGACGAGGGCGAGGACGGGCACACGGACGCCGACGGCGACCAGGACGAGCTCGCCGCGCGCCACTCCCTCAAGCGCGTGCAGGGCCTGTCCACCGAGCTCGAGGACATGACCGAGGTCGAGTACCGCCAGCTGCGCCTGGAGCGCGTGGTGCTGGCGGGGGTCTGGACCGAGGGCTCCGCGGAGGACGCGGAGAACTCCCTGGGGGAGCTCGCCGCGCTCGCCGAGACCGCGGGCTCGGAGGTGCTCGACGGCGTCATCCAGCGTCGCGCCACCCCGGACCCGGCCACGTTCCTCGGCAAGGGCAAGGCGCAGGAGCTCGCCGAGATCGTGGCGCTCTCCGGCGCGGACACCGTGGTGGTGGACTCCGAGCTCGCCCCGTCCCAGCGCCGCGCGCTGGAGGACGTGGTGCGGGTGAAGGTCATCGACCGGACCGCGCTGATCCTGGACATCTTCGCCCAGCACGCGAGCTCGCGTGAGGGCCGCGCCCAGGTCGAGCTCGCGCAGCTCGAGTACCTGCTGCCGCGCCTGCGCGGCTGGGGCGAGTCCATGTCCCGGCAGGCCGGCGGCCGTGCCGCCGCCGGCGAGGGCATCGGCTCTCGCGGCCCCGGCGAGACCAAGATCGAGCTGGACCGCCGCCGCATCCGCACCCGCATGGCGAAGCTGCGCCGGGACATCGCCGGGATGAAGCCGGCACGCGAGGCCAAGCGCGCCAACCGTCGTCGCAACCGGGTGCCGTCCGTGGCGATCGCCGGCTACACCAACGCCGGCAAGTCGTCCCTGCTCAACCGCCTCACCCACGCCGGGGTGCTCGTGGAGAACGCCCTGTTCGCCACGCTGGACCCCACCGTGCGCAAGGCCATGACGCCGGACGGCATCGGCTACACCCTCTCGGACACGGTCGGCTTCGTGCGGAACCTGCCCACGCAGCTGGTCGAGGCGTTCCGCTCCACTCTCGAGGAGGTCGCGGACGCGGACGTCATCCTGCACGTCGTGGACGGCTCGCACCCGGACCCGGAGGGCCAGATCGCCGCGGTGCGCTCCGTGTTCGCGGAGGTGGACGCGCACCGGATCCCCGAGATCATCGTGCTGAACAAGGCGGACGCCGCGGACCCGGCCGTCGTCGCCCGGATCCGGTCCAAGGAGCCCCACGCCGTGGTGGTCTCCGCGCGCACCGGCGAGGGCATCGACGAGCTCGAGCGCGCCATCGCGGCCACCATCCCGCGGCCGGACGTGCGGCTCGAACTGCTGATCCCGTTCACCCGGGGTGAGCTGGTCTCCCGCCTCCACTCGGCGGACGCGGAGATCCTGGCCGAGGGTTACGAGGAGGGCGGCACCCGCCTGTCCGTGCTGGTCCGTGAGGACATCGCGCCGGACTTCGCCGAGTTCGTCGTGGAGGCGGACGCGTCGTGAGCGAGGAGGAGCAGGAGGCCGGGGCAGGCGGCGCGCAGCCCCGCACGGAGCACGAGCGCGAGGCACTGCGCCTGCTGGACGCCGCGGTGCAGGCCACCGGCGGCCAGCACCGCGCGGGCCAGCGGGAGATGGTGCTGCAGGTGGCGCGCGCCCTCGAGTCGCGCCGCCACCTGCTCATGCAGGCCGGCACCGGCACCGGCAAGTCCCTGGCCTACCTGATCCCCGCGATCCAGCACGCGATGACGCAGGAGGACCCCGTCGTCGTCGCCACGGCCACGCTCGCCCTGCAGGCCCAGATCATGAAGCGGGACGCCCCCCGGCTGGTCGAGGCGCTCAAGGACGAGCTGCCTCGCGAGCCCGTCGTCGCCCTGGTCAAGGGCCGCTCCAACTACCTCTGTCGCCACAAGGTGGACGGCGGCTACCCCGGGGATGAGGGCGAGGAGGCCCTCTTCACGGTCGCCGACGACGGCGGGGTGATCGGCTCCGCCACGGACGGCGCCGCCGGGCCCTCCTCCCTGTTGGGCAAGGAGGTCATGTACCTGCGGGCGTGGGCGGACCAGACCGAGACCGGGGACCGCGACGACCTCGAGGTCCCCGTCACCGACCGCGCGTGGCGGCAGGTCTCCGTCACCGCGGTCGACTGCCTCGGCGCGTCCCGCTGCCCCCAGGCCGAGGAGTGCTTCTCCGAGCGTGCCCGCGCGGACGCGGCGGACGCGGACGTCGTGGTCACCAACCACGCGATGCTCGCCATCAGCGCCTTCGAGGGCCTCGCGGTGCTGCCGGCGTACTCGGCCGTCGTCGTGGACGAGGCCCACGAGCTGCAGGACCGGGTGACCGGTGCGGTCACCGGGCAGCTGTCCGGGTCGATCGTGCACGGCGCGGCCACCTCGCTGCGCCGCCACACCACCGTGGCCGTGGAGGACCTGATCGAGGCCGGGGCGGCCCTGGACCGCGCGTTCACGGACACTCCGTCCGGTCTGATCGCCGCGGGCCCGGACGAGGTCCAGGAGCAGGCCCTCACCGGCGTCCTCACGGCCGCGCGCCAGTGCCTGTCCGACCTCGGCCAGGACAAGGACAAGGAGGCCGACGCCGACGGCGGACGGCAGATGGCGCGCTCGCGGATCCTCGAGGTCCTCGAGGTGGTGGAGCGCATGCTCGCCGCCCGGCCCGAGGCCGACTTCCCCGAGGTGCTGTGGGCCACCCGCCCCGGCCACTTCGAGCCCGGCGTGGGCTGGCAGCCGGGGGACGAGACCGACCCGCCCCAGCTCTACGTGGCCCCGCTCTCGGTGGCCGGCAAGCTGCGGGAGGGCCTGTTCGGCAAGGCGACGACGGTGCTCACCTCCGCCACGCTCACCGTGGGCTCGGGGGAGCGCCGGTTCGACTCGGTGGCCGGCGACGTGGGCCTGGCCGGCCCGGACGCCCCGAAGTTCGAGGCCCTCGACGTCGGCAGCCCCTTCGACTACCCGCGTCAGGGGGTGCTCTACGTGGCCCGGCACCTGCCCCGGCCCGGCCGGACGGCCTCGCCCGAGTCCCTGGATGAGCTCGAGGCGCTCCTGAGGGCGTCGCGGGGCGGGGCTCTCGGCCTGTTCTCCTCGCGCCGGGCGGCCGAGGACGCCGCCGCCGAGATGCGCCGTCGGCTCGGGCCGAAGACCACGATCCTGTGCCAGGGGGACGCGACCCTCTCCGCCCTCGTGCGCCAGTTCTCCGAGGAGCCGGACACGTCCCTGTTCGGGACCATGAGCCTGTGGCAGGGCGTGGACGTGCCGGGGAACTCGCTGCGGCTCGTGGTGATCGACCGCATCCCGTTCCCGCGGCCGGACGACCCGCTCTCCCAGGCCCGCACCCGGGACGTCGCCCGGCACGGCGGCAACGGGTTCATGCGGATCTCCGCCACGCATGCGGCCGTGCGCATGGCCCAGGGCGCCGGGCGCCTCGTGCGCTCCGTGACGGACCGCGGCGTGGTGGCCGTGCTGGACCCCCGCCTGGCCACCGAGCGGTACGGCGGCTACATCACCAGCGCCCTGCCGGACTTCTGGCGCACCACGGACCGCGACGTCGTCCGCGGGGTGCTGGCACGGCTCGCCTCGGGCGATTGACCTCGCTCGGCCTCGGGCCGTCGGCCCGGCCGGAGGGAGCGGGTCAGAGCGAACGCAGGACCGTGACGACCCGCCCCATCACGGTGGCGTGATCGCCGAGGATGGGCTCGTAGGCCGTGTTCTGGGGGAGGAGCCAGGTGTGCCCGTCGCGGCGGCGGAAGGTCTTCACGGTGGCCTCGTCGTCGAGGAGGGCCGCGACGATGTCGCCATTCTCCGCCGTGTCCTGCCGGCGCACCACCACCCAGTCGCCGTCGCAGATCGCGGCGTCCACCATCGAGTCGCCCGTGACGCGCAGCATGAACAGCTCGCCCTCGCCCGTGAGGCGTCGCGGGATCGCCATGACGTCCTCGACCTGCTGCTCAGCCAGGACCGGGCCGCCCGCCGCGATGCGGCCGACCCAGGGGACCGGCACGCTGTCCGCCTCGTCTGTGCCGGTGTGCCACGCGGGGATCGCGGAGACCCGCGACGACGGCGCAGCGGTGGGGGAGGCGGCCTCGCCCAGCGGGGTGCCGTCCACGTCGAGCAGCACCTCGAGGGCACGCGGGCGTCCGGGGTCGCGCCGGATGTAGCCGTGCCGCTCGAGACGGCCCAGCTGGTGCGTGACGGAGGAGAGCGAGGCCAGGCCCGCGGCGTCGCCGATCTCGCGCATGGAGGGCGGGTAGCCGTGGTCGGCGATCGCGTCCCGGATGGTCTGCACGATCCGCCGCTGGCGGTCGGTGAGCGGCGCGCGCGCCGCCGGCTGATCGTCGGTGGTGCTCATGGCTGCCGTCCGTTCTCCCGGGGTGATGGTGGCCGGACTCGTGTTCCGGCGTCCGGCTGCCGTCCGGACGCTTACCGTGTCCGCCCCCGCTGGTTGCCTGTGTCTTGGCGGTCCCGGGGCGTTCCGGGGCGTCCGTGCATGGCCTCGAGCCTAGAGGAGAGCCACCTCTCCTTCAAAGATATGTTCGATCTCGTCGTGGCATGTCTCGAACACCTGTGCTAGAAAGGCATTCGAACGGATTCGAACACATGTTCGATCACCTGGAGGGCATCCGCCCCGGAGGAGGACACCATGACGCTCACCACCGCCCAGTTCGCCGGCTCGCCCGCGACGGCGCGGCCGCGTCCGGCCACCATCCGTCTGACCCGCCGCGGCCGCCTCGTGCTGCGGGGGATCCCCGTGATCGCCGCGGCCGTGGCCGCCACGCTGGCGGCCGCCTTCTTCCTGGGTGTGCTGCTGTCGCCCGCCGCGGTGTCCGCGGACACCGCGGGGCCCGCCACCCAGTCCGTCACGGTCATGCCCGGGGACAGCCTGTGGACCATCGCCACCACGGTGGCTCCGGAGGCGGACGTCTACGAGGTGATCGCCACGATCGACGAGCTCAACGGGTTCGAGGGCCGGGCCCCCGCGCCGGGCGAGGAGCTGTTCGTCCCGGCCACGCGGTGACGCACGGCGGGCCTCGCCCTCCACGCTTCCTAGACTGGCGGCCATGACCGACCTCAGCTCTCTGCCCCTGCGTGAGAACCTCCGCGGCCTGAGCCCCTACGGCGCCCCCCAGCTGGACGTGCCGTACATGCTCAACACCAACGAGAACACGCATCCGGTGCCGGAGGAGGTCGCCACCGCCATCGCCGAGCGGGTCGCGGCCGTCGCCGGGGGGCTGAACCGCTACCCGGACCGCGAGTTCACGGGGCTGCGACGTGCGCTCGCCGGCTACCTCGGCCACGGCCTCACGGCGGACCACGTGTGGGCCGGCAACGGCTCCAACGAGATCCTGCAGCAGATCCTCCAGGCCTTCGGCGGCCCCGGGCGGACACTGCTGAGCTTCCTGCCCTCGTACTCCATGTACCCGCTGCTGGCCGGCGGCACGGACACCGTGTTCGTGGACGGCGGCCGTGCCGAAGACCACACCCTCAGCGCCGAGCACGCGGCGGCCATGGTGCGGGAGCACCGTCCGCACGTCGTCTTCCTGGCCTCGCCCAACAACCCGACGGGCACCGCCCTGGACCTGGCGACCATCGAGGCCGTGTACGCCGCGCAGGCGCAGAACGAGGCCGCCGGCGGGCCCGGCGCCATGGTCGTCGTGGACGAGGCCTACGCGGAGTTCGCCCTCGCCGGCACCCGCTCCGCCCTCACCCTCCTGCCCGGCCGTGAGCGGCTGATCGTCACGCGCACCATGTCCAAGGCGTTCGCCCTGGCCGGCGCGCGCCTGGGCTACCTGGCCGCGGACCCCGCCGTCGCCGACGCCCTGCGCCTGGTGCGCCTGCCGTACCACCTCTCCGCGGTCACGCAGGCCACGGCGGAGGCCGCCCTCGATCACGTGGACGCGCTGCTGCGCACCGTGGAGGACATCAAGGCCCAGCGCGACCGCATCGTCTCCACCCTGCGCGGCCTGGGACTGAGGCCCTCGGTGTCCGACTCGAACTTCGTCTTCTTCGGTCACCTCGAGGACGCGTCCGACGTGTGGCGCCGCCTGCTCGACCGCGGCGTCCTCGTGCGGGACGTCGGCATCCCGCACCACCTGCGCGTCACCGCCGGCACCGAGGCGGAGACGACGGCGTTCCTCACCGCTCTCGCGGAGGTCCTCGGCGAGACCGGGGACCGGTCCTGAGGCGTCACCGGAGTCTCGGCGTCCGCCCGGCTCCCTAGGATAGGGACAGCGCGCGCGGCGCCCCGGCCCGCCGGCACCGGCCGCGCGCACCCGCATCCCCCCGCACCCGTCCCGGACCGGTGCGGACCCAGCCCGAGGAGGACCCGTGGCAGCCGAGTTGATCTCCGGACGCCGTGCGCGCATGACGCGCACCACGAGCGAGTCGGACGTGTACGTCGAGATGGATCTGGACGGCACCGGCCGCGCTGAAATCTCCACCACCGTGCCGTTCTACGACCACATGCTCACCGCGCTGTCCCGGCACTCCCAGATCGACCTGACGGTCCGTGCCACCGGGGACACGCACATCGACGTGCACCACACGGTCGAGGACGTCGCCATCACCCTGGGCGAGGTGCTCAAGACCGCGCTCGGGGACAAGTCCGGCATCCGCCGCTTCGGCGAGGCGTCCGTGCCGCTGGACGAGGCGCTGGCGCGCGCCGTCGTCGACGTCTCCGGCCGGCCGTACCTCGTGCACGAGGGCGAGCCCGAGGGCCAGCAGTACCACCTCATCGGCGGGCACTTCACCGGTTCCATGACCCGCCATGTGTTCGAGTCGATCACGTACCACGCGGCGATCTGCCTCCACATGGACGTCGTGCGAGGCCGGGATCCGCACCACATCGTCGAGGCGCAGTTCAAGGCCTTCGCCCGCGCCCTGCGCGCCGCCGTCGAGGACGACCCCCGCATGACCGGCGTGCCCTCCACCAAGGGCGCCCTCTGATGGCCCGCCCCACCACCGTCCCCGGCGTGCGGCCGCGCGTCGCCGTCCTGGACTACGGCTCGGGCAACGTGCACTCGGCGCTGCGTGCCGTGGAGCGGGCCGGCGCGGAGGTCGAGCTCACGCGCGATCCGCAGGCCGTGCAGGAGGCCGACGGGCTGCTCGTGCCCGGCGTCGGGGCGTACGCGTCCGTGATGCGGGCACTGACCGAGGTCGGCGGCACCCGCTGGATCGGCCGCCGCGTGGCCGGGGGCCGACCCGTCCTCGGCATCTGCGTGGGCCACCAGATCCTCTTCGACGCCGGCGTCGAGCACGGCGAGCGCACCGCAGGCATGGGGGAGTGGCCGGGTGTCGTCGCCGAGCTGCCCGCCGAGGTCCTGCCCCACATGGGCTGGAACACCGTCCGGCCGCCCGAGGGCAGCGCCCTCTTCGCGGGCATCGAGGACGAGCGGTTCTACTTCGTCCACTCCTACGGCGTGCTCGAATGGGAGTTCGACCAGACGATCTCCGCCATGCGTCCGCCCCAGGTCACCTGGGCGCACCACGGCGCGGACTTCATCGCCGCCGTGGAGAACGGCCCCCTGTCGGCCACGCAGTTCCACCCCGAGAAGTCCGGGGACGCCGGGCTGCAGCTGCTGCGCAACTGGCTGGAGACCCTCTGATGCCCTACTGGTCCGTCCTCTACCTCGCCCTCGGCGGGCTGCTGCTCGGCGCCGCCTGGTCCATGCGCACGCAGAAGGCGCCGCTGTGGGCCATCGTGATCGTCCTCGTGCTGGCCGGCATGGCCATCGCCGCCTCCTTCCTGACCGTCGGCGCCTGACCGCGCCGGCCGCCCCACCCGAGAGGAACCCCATGACCCCGAACGCCCCCGCCCTCGAGCTGCTGCCCGCCGTCGACGTCCAGGACGGCCAGGCCGTCCGCCTCGTCCAGGGCGAGGCCGGCAGCGCCACCTCGTACGGCGACCCGGTCACCGCCGCCCTGGACTGGCAGCGCGCCGGCGCGGAGTGGATCCACCTCGTGGACCTGGACGCGGCCTTCGGTCGCGGTGACAACCGCGAGGTCATGCGCCGTGTGGTGGAGGAGATCGGCGTGAAGATCGAGCTGTCCGGCGGCATCCGCGACGACGCCTCGCTCGAGAACGCCCTCGAGATGGGTGCGGCGCGCGTGAACCTGGGCACCGCCGCCCTCGAGGACCCGGACTGGACCGCGCGCGTCATCGAGCGCTTCGCCGACCGGGTGGCCGTGGGCCTCGACGTGCGCGGCACCACGCTCGCCGCCCGCGGCTGGACCAAGGAGGGCGGCGACCTCTGGGAGGTGCTCGCCCGCCTCGAGGATGCCGGCTGCGCCCGCTACGTGGTCACCGACGTCACGAAGGACGGCACGCTCAAGGGGCCGAACACGGAGCTGCTCGCCCAGGTCTGCGCGAAGACCGCGAAGCCGGTCGTCGCCTCGGGCGGCATCTCCTCCCTCGAGGACGTTGCCGCGCTCGCGGCCATGACCGGCCAGGGCGTCGAGGGCGCGATCATGGGCAAGGCGCTGTACGCCGGCCGCTTCAGCCTGGAGCAGGCGCTGGCCGTCGCCGGCGGCGCCACGGTGGAGCAGGCGCGCTCCGAGCAGCCCGGCCCGGTCGCCCCGTGACGGGCTCGCACGACGACGGCGGCCTGGCCCGCGACGACGGGCTCGGTCCGATCGACGAGACGGTCGCGGTGCCGCATCCGGCGGCCCGGGAGCTGCCGGGGCACATCCGGGCCGCACTCGACCGCATGCGGGAGAAGACCGCGGGCGAGAACACCGCGGACACCGCGGGCGTCCCGTGGCAGGGCCGTGACCTCTCCGGCCCCGGCGTGGACGGCTCCGCGAACCCGTTGCACGTGTTCGACGAGGACGACGGCACCAGCCCGGCCGAGTGGACCGCCGTCATGTCGGCCCTGACGGACGGCTCCGCCGGTGAGCGGGAGGTGACGGAGGTGCTCGCGCGCATCCGCGTGTTCGCCGCCGTCGTGCCCACCCTTGCCGTGGACGAGGACGACGTCCACGACCACGCCGACCACACCGGTCACGAGCACGACGTCGCGGCGCACGGGGACAAGGCCGCGGACGTGGCCCTCGTGACCATGCGCGCGCCGGACGGCCGGCAGGCGCTGCCGGTGTTCACGAACGTGCCCGCGCTGACGGCATGGAACCCGGTCGCCCGACCCGTGGCCGTGTGGCTGCCGCGTGCCTGCCTGTCCGCCGTGGACGAGGGCTGTGAGCTCGTCGTCATCGACGCCGGCGCCGAGCACACGTACGTGGTGCGACGCCCGGCCGTGTGGTCGCTCGCCCAGCAGAGGGAGTGGACCCCCGCCTATCGGGACCAGGAGATCGCGGACGAGATCGCCGAGGTCGCCGACCTGGTCCCGAACCTGCTCAACCTGGGCCTCGCACCCGGGTCGGGGGTGGCCACGCACACGGGCTCCGGCGCGGTGATGAACGGAGGCGGGGCCGGGCCCGAGCTGCAGATCGTCGCGATGCCCACCCGGGACGCCGACGCGGCCGGGGTGCGCCTGATGACGGCCACGCTCAAGACCCTCCTGGCAGACCTGCCGCTGCTGGCCGAGCGGGCCGACTCCGTGGAGATCACGGTCCGCCGACCCTGATCGGTCGCCCGGCCTGTCCGGTACCGTTGAGGGGGAGGGGAGGGCCCGTGGTGGCCCCACCCCATCCTGGAGGCCGTGCGCCGCGCGCCGGCCCCATGCCTCCCATCCTCCGAGGAGTACCCATGAGAACCAGAACCTTGACCGGCGTCGCCACCGCGGCGCTGGGCGCGGTGGTGGTGGCCGGTGCCGGCCCCGCCCTCGCGCAGACCACGCTCACCCAGGGCTCGGCGATCACCGCGCCGGCCGGGGCGTGCAGTCTGACCATCGTCGACGACGCCACCGCCTACACCGCGGCCCACTGTGGTGCGGGCCAATGGCAGATCGGCTCGACCGTCCGCGACGTCGACGGCACCGCGATCGGCACCGTCTCGGCACTGCCCGGCGATTCGGGCGTGGACGCGGTCCGCGTGGCCCTGGCCGACGACGTCGACGTCGTGGGCGACTGGTCCACGCGGCCGGCCTCGTCCATCGGTGTGGGCGAGACCGTCTACACCCACGGCTCGTCCGTGCCGCTGGGCGCGCCGAACACCGTGTCCCACACGCAGACCTTCGAGGCCGCCACGGTCTGCGACGACGCGTACGCGGATCAGGTTGCCCTCGACACCGCCTCGACCTACGCCGGCGACTCGGGCGGGGCCGTCTATGACGCCCAGCAGCGGGTGGTCGGGGTCATCTCGGGCATCGCCCCGGTGACCTTCGACGCCGAGGGCAACGTGGTGGGCTGCGACGCCCAGGCGATGTCCTCGATCATGGTCCCGGTCGAGTCCCTCGACGCGCTGGACGCCTCCGCGGCGCCCGCCGCCGAGACCGCCGCGGCCGCGGAGACCGCTCCGGCCGCCGAGACCGCCCCGGCGATCGCCGACGTCGCGGGCCCCGTGGCCGACGAGGACCTGCCCACCGGCGGCGAGCCCGCCGTGGACGAGTCCGAGCTGACCGAGTTCACGCCGGCTGAGGAGGAGGCCATCGCGGCCGAGCTCAAGGCCCGCGCCGAGGCCGCCGCGGAGGAGGAGGCCGCCGAGGCGGCCCCCGCTGCTGAGGCCCCGGTCGCCGAGGCCGCTGCGCCGGGCGTGACCGACGTCGTGGCCGCGCCCGCCGAGGGTGTCGCCTACGGCACCCAGGTGGTCGCGCAGACGGATCAGGGCGGCTTCGCCTCCGTCACCGTCACGGCCTACGACGCCGACGGCACGGTCCTCGGCCAGGACGGCCTGGACCTCACCGGCGAGTACCGCGCCTGGCTGCCCGTGCCGGCCGAGGTGCCCGCGGGCGGCTCCGTGGTGGTCACCGTGGTCGACGCCGCCGGCGCCGCCACGGACGCCACCGTGACCCTGGGCGGTCAGCTGGTCGGCTGATCGATTCCGCCCCGAACGACACGACGAGGCCCGGTGATCCCGCACGGATCACCGGGCCTCGTCACGTCCCGGGGCGGCCCCGGCCAGGTGGGGACGCGGTCAGCACAGCCCCTCGAGCCGCCGCCCCAGGCGGGAGAAGATCCGGGTGAGGGACTCCGCCTCGCCCGGCGCCAGGTCGCCGAGGAAGAGCTCGTCCACCTGCCGGGCGTGCTCGATCGCGGCGCGCCGGAAGGCGGACCGGCCCTCGTCGGTGAGGACGGCCTCGAAGCCCCGCCGGTCACAGGCCACCGGGCGGCGGTCGATCAGGCCGCGGGCCACGAGCGTCTTCACCTGGTAGGTGATGCGCGACGGGGAGAAGACCATCCGGGACGCCAGCTCTCCCAGCCGGAGCCGGCCCTCGGGGGACTCGTAGAGGAGCAGCAGCAGGTTGTAGTCGGCCAGCGACATGCCGCAGTCCTGCTTCAGGCGGCGCTCCACCACCTCCGTGAGCATCTGGGTGGCCTCGAAGTAGGCGCGCCAGGCGCGCTTGGGCGGGTCCACCGGGCGGTGCGCCTCCGATGCGGAGCCGAACCAGCCGCCGTCGGGCTCCGCCGGCGCCGCGTCCTGCGCGGCGGGCTCAGGGGCCGGGGTTGAGGAGCTGCTCAAAGGGGGTCACCTCCAGGTCGAGGTCCGCGGGCGCGGCGGCGCGTGCCCGCGGGGGGCGGCTCAGGGTGATCTCGGCCAGGTCGCGTCCGGCGGCCCGGATGCGGGACTGCAGCGGGTCGGTCCGCATCGAGGCCTGCACGCCGGCCGCCTCGCCCCAGTCGTCCGAGGCCGCGAAGACCGCGGTCGGCACGATGCGGGCCTTGAGGTAGGCGAACAGCGGCCGCATGGCGGTGTCGATCATGAGCGAGTGGCGGGCGGTGCCGCCGGTGGCGCCGAGGAGCACGGGCACCCCGACGACGGACGTGGGCTCCGCGAGGTCCCAGAAGGACTTGAACAGGCCCGAGTAGGAGGCCTTGTACGTGGGCGAGACCGCGATGACGGCGTCGGCCTGGGCGACCTCGTCCAGGGCGGCGCGCAGGGCCGGGGAGAATGCGAAGGTCACCAGGGCCTGCGCGATGTCCACGGCGAGCTCCCGCAGCGTGATCAGGTGGATCTGCGGGACCACGCCGTGCTCGGAGAGCGCCGCCGAGGCGGACTCCGCCATGCGTTCGGCGAGCATGCGGGTCTGGGACGGGTCCCCGGACCCGCCGGAGACCACGGCGAGGTGCCGGGCCTGCGGCGTGAACGGGTCGGAGGCATCGAAGGCGCCGGGGGTGGTCACTTCGCGGCACCGCCCTTCGCGGCATCGGCGGCGGCGCGCTGCTCGGCGGCCGCAGCGCGGTCGAGCTGGGCCGGCGATCCCTCCTTGCCGCCGGGCACGGGAGCCTCGCCGCGGCGGGCGCGCGCCACGAGGAACTCGTGGGTCGGGGCCGCCGGGACGTCGTCCGGCTTCAGAGCGTCGAACTCCTTGCGCAGCACGGGCAGGACCTCCTCGCCGAAGAGGTCGATCTGCCGCAGGACGGTGTCCGTGGGCAGGCCGGCGTGGTCGATGAGGAACATCTGACGCTGGTAGTCGCCCACCCAGTCGCGGAACGTGAGCGTGCGCTCGATGACCTGCTGCGGCGAGCCGACCGTCAGGGGCGTCATCCTCGAGAAGTCCTCGAGGGACGGGCCGTGGCCGTAGACCGGCGCGTTGTCGAAGTAGGGGCGGAACTCCGCCACGGCGTCCTGCGACTTCTTCGCCATGTAGGCCTGGCCGCCCAGGGCCACGTACGCCTGATGGGCCTTGCCGTGGCCGTAGTACTCGTAGCGCTGGCGGTACAGGCGCACCATCTGGATGACGTGCTCCTTGTTCCAGAAGATGTTGTTGTGGAAGTAGCCGTCGCCGTAGTAGGCGGCCTGCTCGGCGATCTCGGGGGAGCGGATGGAGCCGTGCCACACGAAGGGGGCGACGCCGTCCAGGGGCTGCGGGGTGAGGGTGAAGTCCTGCAGCGGGGTGCGGTGCGTGCCGCTCCAGTCCACGGTCTCCTCATGCCACAGGCGGTAGAGGAGGTTGTAGTTCTCCACGGCGAGCTGGATGCCCTGGCGGATGTCCTTGCCGAACCACGGGTACACGGGGCCGGTGTTGCCGCGGCCCATCGTCAGGTCCACGCGACCGTCGGCGAGGTGCTGCAGGTACGCGTAGTCCTCGGCCAGACGCACCGGGTCCATGGTGGTGATCAGGGTCGTCGCCGTGGAGAGCTGGAGGGTCTCGGTCTGCGCGGCCAGGTAGGCCAGCAGCGTGGGCGGGTTGCCCGGGGCCACGAAGGGCGGGTTGTGGTGCTGGCCGGTCGCGAACACCTCGAAGCCCGCCTGCTCGGCGTGGCGGGCGATCTTGACGGTGTCCTTGATCCGCTGATGCTCGGTGGGGGCGGTCCCGTTCGTCGGATCGGCGGTGATGTCGCCGATCGTGAAGACGCCGAACTGCATGGTGTGCTCCTCAGTGTGCCCGGGGGCGGGTCTCACGGTGCCGGCCGCGCCGTCGCCGTGTTCTTCAAAAATGAACTATACCGCACAACGAGCCGCCCCGTCCTGAATATTCCGCAGGGCCCGACACGGCAGACTGGTCCCATGAGCCCCGCCTTCGACGCCGGTCGCCTCGCCCACACGGACGTCCTCATCCTGCAGCAGGTGACGAGCTTCCTGTCCAACGACATCCAGGTGACGGACCCGGACGGGCGCACCGTCGTCTCGGTGGTCACTACGGGCGGGGGCCTGGGCCGAATGCTGATGGGGAACCGCAGCTTCGACGTGGTCGACGGTGACGACGGCCGCGTGCTCTTCCGCCTCGCCGACCCGGCCACGTTCGGCCGCGACCGCTTCGCGATCCTGGACGCCGACGGGCTGCCCTTCGCCCACCTCGTCCGCCAGTTCGCGTTCCTGCGGACGTCCGTGAGCGTCGAGGTTGTGGACGGCACGTGCTTCGCGGTGACCGGCGACCTGTGGGACCACGACTACGCCATGACCGTGGGGCAGCGGCCGATCGCCCGCGTGACCGCGCAATTCGGAGGTGTCATGAACGCCCTGGCCGGGCGCTCGCGGTACGAGATGCGCCTGGACCCCGGCATGCCGCCCGTGGTGCGCTGCGCCGTGCTCGGCACGGCCATCGCCCTCGACCTGATCCGGGCCAAGGACCGGCGCAGCAACGGCTGAGTCCGCCGAGCGCGCGGCCGTCTCGACGGCGCCTCCGGGGCGTGCCTTGACCCCTCCCGTAGGATTCGACGGTGGACTTCGGAGCGTACGGACGGCTGTTGCAGGACCCTCGGATCCGCCATCTGCTGGCGGTGGGGTTCATCGCCCGCTTCCCGCACACTGCGGCCGGGGTGATCCTCACCCTGCACGTGGCGCTCACGCTGGGCCTGGGCTACGGCCAGGCCGGCCTGGCTGGGGCGGCGATGACGCTGGGCATCGCGGTGGGCTCGCCGTGGCGGGGCCGCGTGGTGGACGCGAAGGGGCTGCGCCGTGCACTGCTGCCCTCCGTGATCGCGGAGGCGGTGATCTGGCCGATCGTCCCGTGGCTGCCGTTCTGGCCGATGCTCCTGGCCGTGTTCCTGGGCGGCGTGTTCTCGCTGCCGATCTTCTCCGTCGTCCGGCAGGGACTCGGCGTGCTCACCCACGGCAAGGACCGGCAGACGGCGTTTGCCCTGGACTCCATCGTCACGGAGACGATCTTCATGATGGGCCCGGCGCTGGGCGCCGTCGTCGCGGCCACGTGGTCGAGTGCCCTCGGCCTGACCATCGTCGGCCTCTCCAGCGCGCTGGGCGGCATCCTGCTGATGTGGTTCAACCCGCCGACACGGTCGAGTCAGCTGGCCGTCGTCGGACCGGCGACCGAGGACCCGTACACCGAGGAGCAGGACCGTCAGGAGGCGATCGCCCAGGCGGTGACCGCCGCGCCCATGCACGTGGAGATGGCCGCCCCCAGCCTGGCGACCGGCGCGCTTCCGGCCATCACGGAGGCCATCCCCCTGGTCACCGGGGCGCTGCCCGTCATCGCCGCGGACGGCTCCGGGCCGACGACGGCGCCGCGCCGGGCCCGGGCCGAGCGGCTGCGGCAGTGGCGGCGGACCCACTTCTCCTGGGTCGGGTCGGAGGTGCTCGGGGTGCTCGTGGTGTCGATGGCGGCCGGGATCGTCATGGTCGGCACCGAGGTCTCGATGGTGGCCGAGCTGGAGTCGCAGGGCGCCGCGGCGTCGGTGGGTCTGGTGTATGCGTTCTGGTGCGGCGCCTCCGCCGTGGGCGGGCTCTTCTACGGGGCGTGGGGCCGCCAGGTGCACCCGTACCTGCTGATGGCGCTGTTCGCCGTGGCGACGGTGCCGCTCGCGCTCGTGGACGGGGTGTGGGCGCTCGCGCTGGCCTCGATCCCCTCGGGTCTGCTGACGGCGCCGACCCTGGCCTCGGCCTCGTCCCGGCTTTCGCATCTCGTGGTGGAGGAGCGGCGCGGCGAGGCGATGGGCTTCTACGGCTCGGCCATGACCGCCGGCGCCGCCATGGGCGCCCCGCTGGCCGGCGTGTTCATCGACGGCGTCGCCCCGTCCGCGGGCTACGTGTTCGCGGCGGCCGCGGGCTTCGTGCTCGTGCTGCTGGCCGCCCTGGCGACGGTGATGCGCGGGCGGCGTCCCGCCTGAGCCGGACCCGCTCCGCGCGTCAGGCCAGGAGCTCGTGGATGCGGCGGACCAGCACGGCGGTGAGGTCCGCGTCGAAGTCCGCGGTGGAGGAGTTCATGAACAGGTGCCGGTCCGTGTCGTACTCGAAGAGGTCGGCGGGGCGGTCCGGGTGCTCGGCGGTGGCCGCGTAGGAGCGGGCGGTCGCGAGGTCGCCCTCGAGGGCCCAGGGGTCGCGGGTGCCGAGGTGGATCTGCAGGGCGGTGTGGGGCTGCCAGAGCGGGGCGTAGGCGTCGAGGGCCAGGACGCCGGCCATGGCGATGCACGCGCGGAAGCCGGGGACCACCTGGGCGGCACGCCAGGCGGGCATCACGCCCATGCTGATGCCCGCGACGACGGAGGCCTCCTGGTGCTCGGCACACGCCCGCATGCCGCGTCGGCCGATCTCCTCGAAGCCGAGGTGCTGGGCGTGGGCGACACCCTCGTCCACGGTGGCGAACGTGCGGCCGTCGTAGAGGTCAGGGGTGTGGACGGTGTGACCGCCGCTGGCGATCTGTTCGGCGAGCGCGCGCACGCCGTCTGTGAGACCGAGGGCGTGGTGGAAGAGGACGATCTGCGCCATGGGTCAGAGCGTAGACCGCGGTGAGCGGCTGCCCCAGAGTGCGGGTGGGTGATCGGGGCGAAGAAGTGAGGTGGCTCGCGTCTGTCGCCACGGGTGAGTTGCCGCTCATTGCGTGGAGGGCAAGCGCAGTGTTTCTCCGACCGGTGCCCTGGGTTCTCGTTGCAGCGCTCCTCCCCGGGCGTGCTCTGCTGGGTGGGGGCGAGACTCGGGGACGCATGCTGTCGGTGCGGATGCGGAAAGGAGGCTCCTGCCCACCGGAGACTGCGCGAGCGAGCGGCGAGGAATCTTCTGCATGAGTGCCGAGGCACTCGTGCGAACGGTCACGGGGCTACTCGAGGCAGGACCGGACAGCAGCCTCCTCGCTTCATCCGTCTTGCGACCTTCGGGACGTCTTCGCCGGACGATGCGGCGTCCCCTTTGGACGGACGGCGACGAAGGGGCGCCCTGTCCGACTGCTCCTGGCGACCTCGACCACGGCATCCACGTTCGACGGAGGACGGGAGAACGTCTCGCCGGGTGGACGTCGGAGCTGAGTCCACCGTTCCGCTGCGGTCACACGGGAATCGCCGTCAGTGCGGTCACGCCGGGGCGGGAGACGCGAGCTGGCAGGGCATGCCGGGTTCGGGGACGGCGGGACTGATGTGCACGGCCCGCCCCGGCAGGGGCTCGACCTCGGTCAGCCGTGGCCAGATGAGCCGGTGCTCGGCGTTCGTCCCGGCCGGCACGAAGAAGCGGTGGGGCAGGTGCAGCAGCAGCCGGCCCGTCGCCAGCTCTCGGCCGCCGAACACCGCCAACCGCAGGCCGGCGGCGGTCGGACGGCCGAGCCAGTCGTGCACGTCCTCCTCGACCGTGCGGTAGGTGTCCCCGACGCGCAGGCCGGACCACGCGTTCCAGCCCGTGATCACCGCCGTGCCGCCGGCGGCCGCGAGCTCGCGCAGGCGGGCCAGGGCGGCCTCCCCGGCCCCCTCGACGTCCGGGGTCAGCACCGGCGTCCCGGACCGCGCGGCCGCCGCGGCCTCCCCGGTGCCGTCCAGCACGGCCACCGGCCGGCCGCTGCGCAGCGCCACTTCGACGACGGCGGCCAGCGTCTCCGCGCGACCGCCCGCGGCCTCGACGATCCATGCGGTGCGTCCCTCCGCGCCGGTCGGCCACCGCCAGGGACGGTGCCGGCCGTGGGCCGCGTCGTCGAGCAGGGCCAGGGCCGTGGCCTCCGCCCGGCGAGCGCGGTCCGGCACCCAGCGCTCCGGCAGGGCGGGGGTGACCACGGGCGGGGGTGTCGGCCAGTCACCCGCCGCGTACTTCTCCACCAGGACCGAGACGACGGCCTCCCAGGGGGCGACGGCCGGGGCGGCCGCGGCCTCGCCCAGCCGTCGCCACACGGGCGTGCCGCCGTCGACCGTCCACTGGGACGCGCGGAACGGGACCGTCGGGCGCCCCGCCGTCGAGAGGATCGCGGAGCCGGGGCGACGCGGGTCGAGCCGGGCCGCGGCGGCCGTGCCCACGAGATCCCACGACTCCTGCTCCGTCGCGGTGCGCAGGGCGATCGTGCTGCCCAGGTTCGAGCGCAGGTCCGAGCCCACCGCACCCGTGGCCCGCTGCGTGGCCAGGATGAGGTGGAAGCCCAGGGAACGGCCCGTGGCGGCCAGACGCTGCAGGACGGCGGCCGCGTCCGGGTGGTCGTCCACGAGCACGCGCAGTTCGTCGATCGCCACGACGAGCCGAGGCAGCGCCGCGTCCGGATGGCGGCGACGGAAACCGGGATAGTCGCTGACCCCGGCCTCTGCGAAGAGGGCCTCGCGGCGATGCAGCTCCGCCCGGATGGCGCTCAGCGCCCGCAACGAGGCCGTTCCCACGTGGTTGGTCTCCAGGCTCATCGTGTGGGGGAGCGCGCCCAGCGGACCGAACGACGCGCCGCCCTTGAAGTCCAGCAGCAGGAACGCGACCTCGGCCGGCGGGTGGTGCGCCGCGGCCTCCAGCAGGAGGGACAGCAGGAGATCCGACTTCCCGGATCCCGTGGTGCCCGCGATGAGCAGGTGCGGGCCGTCGGCGGCCAGGTCCATCTCGACGACGCCCGTCTCGTCGCCGCCCCGGGCGAGGGTCACGGTGAGCCCGTCGACGGCATCACGGGTGCCCACCTGCCCCGGTGGTGTGAGCGTGCCGTCCCCGTCGTCGGTGGGCAGCAGGCCGAGGTCCACGACGTCGTCGGCCAGCTCGGTCAGCCAGGCGACCAGGGTGCCGTCGGCGAGGCCGTCGGCGGCCACGTCCTCGAAACGCTGCTGTTCGGCGGGGACCACGACGGTGCGCCCGCGCAGGTCGACGACGGCGTCCCCCGGCGCAGGCGGCGGCCCGGTGAAGTCGTACCGCGTCCAGGGCAGATCCGTCCGGGCCGTGGGCGTCGTGCCCGCGTCGTCGCCGATGGCGGCCCGCCACGCTCGCCACGCCGGATCCAGTGCCGCGTCCTCAGGGGCCGTCACCAGCAGCTGCGGGCCGGACCCGCCCGACCACCAGATGCGGCGGACACCACCGGCCTCCACGACGAACGCGCCGTCGGCCGCCACCGCGTGCCGCAGGAGCTGGAACACCGCCCACCGGCAGGCCCCGGCCACATCGCGCGGCGGCCCGACCACGACGACGCGCGACTCCGGCGGTGACGTCGTCATCACGGTGCGCCTCGACGTGACGGCCTCCACCCATGCCTCGTCCGGGTCGTCCCGCGACAGGGACAGCGCCCCGACGCCGGAACCCCACGACACCGCCACGGCCTCGTCGGCCCCCGACGTCAGCCCGAAGCGGTCCGTCGCGCCGGAGCGGACGGCGCGGGCCACCCCACCGGGGCTCAGTGCCGCCCGAGCCCGCCGGCGGACGACCGCGTCCGCGCGGGCGGCGAGCAGCCGCGCATGCCGCAGCCGGGTACGGCGCTGCATCGCCAGCATGACCAGCGCCACCGCCACGGACAGGACGCCGAACAGCAGGAACATCGGGTTCCCCATCATCAGGACCAGGGCGACCCCGAGCACCAGCGGGCCCAGGGCCGCCACCAGCGGGATCACGACGGACTGCCGGGCCGGTGGGGATCCGAGGTCGACGGCGGGCGGCTCCGGCGTGACCGGCCGCGGCAGGGCGGCCCCGGGCCCGCGGACCAGGCCTAGGGCGGTCCGGCCCACAGGGAGCGGGCTGCGGCCGTCCCACAGGCGTCCGGTGTCCCGAGGACCGTCGTGGACGTGCAGCCCGGTGGGCGCGAGCCGCAGACGCATCGGCCGCGACGGGGCAGAGGGGTCGTCCAGCAGCAGCCGCGCCCCACCGCGTCCCGTGCTCAACCCGCCCTCCCCCAGAGGGACGAGGCGGCCGGCGTCGGGTCCGTGCTCGGTGACCACCGCGAGCTCCGGCCCCCGGGCCGGTGCACTCCCGACCCGTTCCGCGTACGTCACGCTGCGCGGCCCGGCAGCGCACCGGTGCAGCGACCGGGCGGGAAAACGTTCCCGCACCGCCCGGTCCTGCTCGTCCGCGTCGGCGGGGAAGTGCTCCACCCGCCATGTCTCGGGAGCGGCCCCGCCCAGGATCCGCACGCTCCAGGCCATCCCCGCCCCTCCCTCCCGAGACCGGCGACCGGCCCGTCCGGCCGCCTGGGGACGACCCTGCCACGGCCTGATGGCGGTTCGGGCGGCCTGTGGACAACTCCCCGTCGAACGGGACCGCCGCCACGTTGTCCACAGTCATGGTGTCCTGGACCACACGCATCGACGGAACGGGGTATCTTCCTGATCGAGACATGTGCGGCGCTGGGGATGGCGCCGAATCGGGCACAGGAGGGACACATGGATGCGGTGCGCATTCTCGAGGACGAGATCCGGGAGATCGTCCGGCGGCAGGGCATCGACCCGCAGCGTGAGCACGCCCGGGTCCTGACGCTCATCCAGGACGCGGCCGCGGACTACGAGTCCCGCGCGATGGTCAGCTCGCTGCCGGACCTGGAGGATCCCGTGGCGGCGCGGCAGGACCTGTTCGACCGCATCGCGGGCCTCGGGCCGCTCCAGCGGCTCATGGACGATCCCTCCGTGGAGGAGATCTGGCTGAACGCGCCGGACGCCGTCTACTGCGCGCGGTCCGGCCGCTCCGAGCTGACGGGCATCGTCCTGACCGAGGAGGAGGTCCAGGACCTCGTCGAGGTCATGTTGAAGTCCTCGGGCCGGCGGCTGGACCTGTCGATGCCGTTCGTCGACGCGGCCCTGCCAGACGGTTCGCGCCTGCACGTGGCCATCCCCGACATCACGCGGCGGCACTGGGCCGTGAACATCCGGAAGTTCATCGCCCGGGCGCGCCGGCTGGACGACCTCGTCCGGGGCGGTTCCCTCACTCCGACGGCGGCCCGCTTCCTGGACGCGGCCGTGGACGCGGGCATGAACATCCTCGTCAGCGGGGCCACCCAGGCGGGCAAGACCACCCTGCTCAACTGCCTGGCTTCGGCCATCGGCCCGCGGGAGCGGGTGATCACCGTGGAGGAGATCTTCGAGCTGCAGATCCCGGTGCGCGACGTCGTCGGGCTGCAGTGCCGCCAGCCGAACCTGGAGGGCCACGGCGAGATCCCGCTGCGCCGCCTCGTCAAGGAGGCGCTGCGGATGCGCCCGGACCGCCTGATCGTCGGCGAGGTGCGCGAGGCCGAGGCACTGGACATGCTCGTGGCGCTGAACTCCGGCCTGGCCGGCATGTGCACGATCCACGCGAACTCGGCCGCGGACGCGCTCACGAAGCTCTGCACGCTGCCGCTGCTGGCCGGGGAGAACATCTCCCGGGACTTCGTCGTCCCGACGGTCGCCACGTGCATCGACGTCGTCGTGCACTGCGAGCGCGACCGTCAGGGCCGCCGGCGGGTGCGGGAGATCCTCACCGTCGGCTCACGGGTGGAGGGCGGGGTCATCGAGACGTCGGCGCTCTTCCAGCGCGACGCCGAGGGCGACCTGCGCCTCAACGAGGGTGCGAACCTGGAGTTCGAGGCGCTCGCCCGTCGCGGCGTGGACGTCCACGAGCTGGTGGGGCTGCGCTGATGGCCGCGCTGCTGGGGCTCGCGCTCGGCTGCGGCCTGTTCCTGCTGTGGTGGTCCCTCTGGTCCCCTCCCACGGAGAAACCCGGGGCCGCCCGCACCGACGCCCGCCTGCGTGTGCTGATCGCCCAGTCCGGCATCCAGCGTCTCAGCCCGGCCGGCGTCGTGTCCGCCATGGCCGTCGGCGGTCTCGTGGTCGGGCTGCTCGTCCTGTCGCTGACCAGTACGTGGACCATCGCCGCGTGCTTCGCCGTCTTCGGCGCGGCCGTGCCCTGGCTGCTGCTGTCCTGGCAGGCCCGCCGGCGCTCCACGGCACTGCGCGAGCTGTGGCCGGACGCGATCGACCACGCCCGGTCGGCCATCCGCGCGGGCCTGACTCTCCCGGAGGCGCTCATCCAGCTCGGGGAGACCGGGCCGGAGGGGCTGCGCGAGCCGTTCCAGCAGTTCGCCCGGGACTACCGGGCCGGAGCCCGCTTCGTGGACGCACTGGACCGGCTCAAGGCCCGGATGGCCGACCCCGTCGCGGACCGCCTGGTGGTCTCGCTGCGCCTGACCCGCGAGGTCGGGGGCGCCGACATCGGCCGTCTGCTGCAGACCCTCTCCGAGTTCCTCCGGCAGGACGCCCGCATCCGCGCCGAGCTCGAGGCCCGGCAGTCGTGGACCGTGAACGCGGCCCGGTTGGCGGTGTGCGCCCCGTGGCTCGTGCTCCTGCTGCTGGGGACCCAGCCCGCCGCGGTCGCGGCCTATCGGTCCGCCGCCGGCGGGGCCGTGCTCCTCGCCGGCATGGTGGCCTCCGTCGTCTGCTACCGCGTCATGCTCCGCATCGGCGCGCTGCCCCGGGAGAAGCGGGTGTTCGCATGACGTCCGCGCTGATCTGGGCTGCGCTCCTGGGCCTCACCCTCGGGGCGGGACTGCTCCTCATCCTGGTCACCCAGCCGGTGGGCTGGCGCCCCAGCCTCGAGCAACGGGTCGAACCGCAGCTGCGCCACCACATCCCGGCCTCCCGCCTCCTCGAGGAGGAACGTGCGGGCGCCTCGCCCTGGGGAACGTGGGGACGCATCCTCGATCCCGTGGTGCAGGCCGGAGTCGGCTGGGTCCAGCGCATCTCCCCGGGCGGGGCGGCGCTCGACCGCAAACTGGCCGCCGCGGGGCTCGCGGTCACGTCGACGGACTTCCGTGCCCAGCAGGTCCTGAGCGCGGCCGCGGGGGCCGCCGTGGCGGCCGTCCTCGCGCTCAGCCTCACCGTCACGGGCCGCGTGCCGGTGATCACGGGGGTCGCCCTCGTGATCGCCGGCGGCATGGCCGGGTTCCTGCTCCGGGAGCAGCTGCTCTCCCTGCGGGTGCGACGGCGGCGCGAGGCCATCCTCTCCGAGTTCCCGTCCGTGGCCGAGCTGTTCGCGCTCTCGGTGGGCGCGGGGGAGAGCGCCGCCGGAGCGCTCGAACGCATCGCGGGGACGGCGCGCGGGGAGCTGGCCGGCGAGTTCCGCACCACGCTCGCCGACATGCGTGCCGGGGCGTCGCTGTCCGCGGCGCTCAAGGCCATGGGACGGCGCGTGCAGCTGGCCCCCGTCGAACGGTTCATCGGGGGCGTGCTCATCGCGCTCGACCGCGGCACGCCCCTCGCCGACGTCCTGCGCGCGCAGGCCCAGGACGTGCGTGAGATGGGTCGCCGCGAGCTCATGGAGGCCGCCGGCCGGAAGGAGATCCAGATGATGGTCCCCCTCGTGTTCGGCATCCTCCCGCTCACGGTGATCTTCGCCGTCTTCCCCGGCATCTCCCTGATGCGCCTGGGGTTCTGAAGACCCACAACTGAATAGTCCATCCATCCACCCACGATCACCATCCACTCCGGCCGCACGGGCGGCCGGCCACCCGAGGAGGGGACCATGCTCCACCACCACGCCATCACCGTCCTGGCCGCCCTGCGCGCACTCATCCACGACGACGTCCGCGACGAGCGCGGCGACGTCCCCGGCTGGGTGATGATCACCCTCATGTCCGCCGTGCTCGTGGCCGGCCTGCTGGCCCTCGCCCTGCCGGCGCTCCAGGGACTGTTCAACCAGGCCATCTCCCAGGTGTCCCAGGGCGGCTGAGCATGCCCCGGGGTGCTGTCCACGCCGTGCCGGTGCCCCGTGGCGTCCACATGGGCGTCCGCTGGCGGGACGACCGGGGCGCCGCGGTGGCCGAGTCCACCATGGTGATGACCCTGGTCGTCCTGCTCTTCGCGGCGCTGCTCCAGGCCGGCGTCGTGATCCACACGCGCAACGTGATGATCGACGCCGCCTCCGCCGGCGCCCGGTACGGGGCGCTCGCGGACCGGAGCCCCGAGGACGGCGTCCAGCGGGCTCGGGAGCTGCTCTCGGCCGGCGTGCCCGGCCAGTCCGGGGCCGACGTCGCCGCGGAGCTCACCAGCCAGGACGGGGTCCCGGTCCTGCGCGTCACGGTCTCGAGCTCGCTGCCCGGCCTGGGGTTCCTGCCGGGCCCGATCCCCGTGGAGGTGAGCGGTCATGCTTTCCGTCAATGACGTCCGCGACGAGCGGGGAGCGGCCACGGTCGAATTCCTGGGCCTCACCCTCGTCCTGCTGATCCCCGTGGTGTACCTGATGATCTACGTCTCCCAGGTCCAGGCCGCAGCGTTCGCCTCGGTCGCCGCCGCGGACCAGGCCGTCAAGGCCGTGGTCGCCGAGGCCGATCACCCCAGCGCAGGCGCCGCCCACGCCACCGTCGAGCTCACACTCGCCGACTACGGCGTGGGCGCCGGCCAGTACGACCTGACCGTCGGCTGCGACCAGGGCGGCTGTGGCACGCTCGAACCGGGCGAGGTCGTCGCCGTGCGGGTGGACGTGGGGGTGCCCGTCCCTCTCACGCCGGCAGCGTGGTCGCTGACCCCCGTGACGGTGGGTTCCGACGCCCGGCAGACGGTGCCGAGGTTCTGATGAGCCGCCGCCTCACCGCTCGCCTGGGTCACGACGACGGGCAGACCACCGTCCTCACCGTCGGCCTGTGCGCCGTGCTCGTGGCCCTCATGCTGGTCATGCTCGCGGTCACCACCGTGCAGTTGCAGCACCGTCGCCTGCAGTCGCTCGCGGACTCGGCCGCCATCGCCGGGGCAGAGGAGCTCGGCTTCCGGCTGGGGGAGGACCCGGGCGTCGTGCTCTCCGACGACGTCGCCGCCTCCGCCAGCGCACACCTCGCGGCCGTCGGTGCCCAGGAGGCCGTGCCCGGGCTCGGCGGGATGAACGCCCGCGTGGCCGAGGACGGCAGCACCGTCGTCGTCACCCTCGACGCCCGGGCCGATCTGTTCGCCATGACCGGCCCGTTCGCGGGGACACTGCCCCTGTCGGTCCCCCTCGAGGCGACGGGCAGCAGTCGCACTAGCCTGGCCCGGTGATCCGCTTCCTCCACGGCATCGGTGGCCGACCCGCCCACTTCGAGCCCCTGGCCGACGCGCTCGACGCCGCGGCCGACCTCGCGGTCTCACCCGCCCTGCCCGGCCACCCGGGCACGGGCGCCAGCGATCCGGACCGCCACCGCGCCGCACGGCCGGCGACCGGCGCGGACCCCGTCCTCGACGCCGCCCGCACCTGGGCGGCGCAGGCCGGCCCCGTGCCGGGGCTGCTGATCGGCCACAGCACGGGCGGGGTCATCGCGCTGCGCGCCGTCGCCGACGAGTTGGTGCGACCCCGCGCCCTCGTGGTCATCGACTCGAACGTCCCGGTGACGGACACCGCCCTGGCCGCCCGGGCGGACAAGGCCCGCCTCGCCGCCCGCCCCGACTGGCGGAGCGTGCTCCGCGCCTCGCTCGCGCGCGACCTCCTCGTTCCGGAGCCGTGGCACGAGCGGATCCTGGCCGACCTGGACGCCACGCCGGACCATCCGATGCGTGAGCTCTGGGCCGCCGTCCTCGCCGCGGACACCCCTGCCCTCTGGGCGGGCATCACGATCCCGACCCTGTACGTGCGCAGCACCCGGGACGTCCACCAGCGGGACCTGGACGCGGTCACCGAGCACACCACCGTCGTCGACGTCGGCCCGGGCCACTGGCCGCACGTCACGGAGCCCGAGGCCGTCGCGGCGGCGATCCGCCGCTGGCACACGACCGGCGTCCACCCCACGCGGTAGGCTGGCCGAATCATGGCTGACACTGACTTCTCCGCGGAGATCGACTCCCTGCGCCACACCCTGGCCTCCATCGAGCAGGTCTCGGACCTCGACCGCATCAAGGCGGACATCGCCGAACTGGAGCAGCAGGCCTCCGCACCGGACCTCTGGGACGACCCGGAGGAGGCCCAGAAGGTCACCTCCAAGCTCTCCCACCGTCAGACGGACCTCAAGCGCATCACCTCCCTGGAGAGCCGCATCGAGGACCTGGAGACCATGGTCGAGCTCGCCGCGGAGGAGGACGAGCCCTCCCTCCTCGACGACGCGAACCAGGAGCTGACCTCCATCCGCAAGGCCCTGGAGGAACTCGAGGTCGTCACGCTGCTCAGCGGCGAGTACGACCAGCGCGACGCCGTCGTGACCATCCGCGCGGGCGCCGGCGGCGTGGACGCGGCCGACTTCGCCGAGACCCTCATGCGCATGTACCTGCGCTGGGCCGAGCAGCGCGGCTGGTCCACCAAGGTCATGGACACCTCCTACGCGGAGGAGGCCGGCCTGAAGTCCGTCACCTTCGAGGTCAACGCGCCCTTCGCGTTCGGCACCCTCTCCGTGGAGGCCGGCACGCACCGCCTCGTGCGCATCAGCCCCTTCGACAACCAGGGCCGCCGCCAGACGTCCTTCGCGGCGGTCGAGGTGGTGCCGCTGATCGAGTCGGACGACTCCATCGAGATCCCCGAGTCCGAGATCAAGGTGGACGTGTTCCGCTCCTCGGGCCCCGGCGGCCAGTCCGTGAACACCACGGACTCCGCCGTCCGCATGACGCACCTGCCCACCGGCATCGTCGTGTCCATGCAGAACGAGAAGTCGCAGATCCAGAACCGTGCCGCCGCCCTGCGCGTGCTCCAGTCCCGCCTGCTGCTGCTGCGCAAGGCCGAGGAGGACGCGAAGAAGAAGGAGATGGCCGGCGACGTCAAGGCGTCCTGGGGCGACCAGATGCGCTCCTACGTGTTGAACCCGTACCAGATGGTCAAGGACCTGCGCACGGGCCACGAGGAGGGCAACCCCTCCTCCGTGTTCGACGGCCACATCGACGATTTCGTGGACGCCGGGATCCGCTGGCGCGCCGAGCAGGTCAAGGCCGCCCAGGAGGACTGAGCCCCGCGGCGCGGCCCCGCCGCCCGGGCCACCACGACGCCGGCCCGCACCTCCGCAGCGAGGCGCGGGCCGGCGTCGTCGTTCAGGCTCCGCAGGGGCCTCGGGCCTGGCCTGGGAGACCGGCCCGGTGGAATGCTCGAAGCACCGGGGCGGGCGCCCCCGCGCGCCGGCCCGGCACCCGATTCCATCCCCACTCAGGAGGTCGACCAGCATGACCATGCGCGCCGCCCGTTGGCACGGCAAGAAGGACATCCGCATCGAGGAGATCGACTCGCCCACGGCCGGTCCAGGGCAGGTCCTCGTGGACGTCGCGTGGTGCGGCATCTGCGGCACGGACCTGCACGAGTACCTCGAGGGTCCGATCTTCATCCCGCCGGCCGGGCACCCGCACCCGATCTCCGGCGACGCCGCCCCCGTCACGCTCGGCCACGAGATGTCCGGCACCGTCGCCGCCCTGGGCGAGGGCGTCACGGACCTCGAGGTCGGCCAGAAGGTCGTCGTGGAGCCGTACATCGTGCGCGAGGAGGACCAGGACCGACCGGACTACAACCTCGCGCCGGACATGAACTTCATCGGCCTGGGCGGCAACGGCGGCGGCCTGGCCGAGCAGATCGCGGTGCAGCGCCGCTGGGTCCACCCGGTGGCCGACTCCGTGCCTCTCGACCAGGCCGCGCTCATCGAGCCGCTCTCGGTGGCCCACCACGCGTGGGTGCGGGCCGGCTCCCCGACGTCGGGCGTGGCCGTGATCGGCGGCGCCGGCCCCATCGGCGCGCTCACCGCGGCCGTGCTCAAGGGCAAGGGCCTGACGGTGTACGTCTCCGAGCTCTCCGAGCTGCGCCGGCAGAAGGTGCTCGAGGCCGGCGTGGTGGACGAGGCGTTCGACCCCCGCGAGGTGGACGTGCCCGCGAAGATCCGCGAGCTGCACGACGGCCAGGGCGCGGACGTGGGCTTCGAGTGCACCTCGGTGGACGTGGTGCTGGACATGCTGCTGGACGCGGTGCGTCCCGGCGGGGTGATCGTCAACGAGTCCATCTGGGGCCACGAGCCCGCCGTGGCCCTGCACAAGCTGGTGATGAAGGAGATCGACCTGCGCGGCACCATCGCGTACGCGAACGACCACGCGGACACCATCCGCATGGTCGAGGACGGCGCCGTGGACCTCGCGCCGTTCATCACCGGCAAGATCGGCCTCGACGACCTGGTCGACCAGGGCTTCGAGACCCTCATCCACCACAACGAGACGGCCGTGAAGATCCTCGTCTCGCCGACCGGCCAGGGTCTCTGAGGCTCCGGCCCGGCCCTCGGACGTCCCGACGACGGCCCGCGCCCGCAGCCGGCGGGTGCGGGCCGTCGTGGTCCCTGCACTGCGGCGCGTCGTCACGGATGCGTCGTCGCCTGGCGCGCCTGTGACCGGGGTCATAGACTGCATTTGAGTGAATCGCGATGAACCGAGTTGAACGTCCCAGGAGGACCGCATGACCGCCGAGCTGCCCCAGCCTCAGCCCACCGACGCCGTGATCGTGGGCGGTGCCCGCACGCCCTTCACCCGGCTGCTCTCGCAGCAGGCCGACCTGCGCGCCGTGGACTTGGGCGCCCACGCGATCACGCACGCGCTCGAGCGCGCCGGCGTGGCCCCTGAGGACGTGGACATGGTCTACATGGGCCAGGTCGTGCAGGCCGGCGCGGGCCAGAACCCGGCCCGCCAGTCCGCGCTCGCCGCGGGCATCCCGTGGAACATCCCGGCCATGACGATCAACAAGGTGTGCCTGTCCGGCCTCACCGCCGTGATCGACGCCGCCCGTCTCATCCGCCTCGGCGAGGCGGACGTGGTGGTGGCCGGCGGTCAGGAGTCCATGACCAACGCCCCGCACCTGCTGCCCGGCGCGCGCAAGGGCTTCAAGTACGGCCCGGCCACCATGCTCGACGCCGTCGCGTGGGACGGCCTCACCGACTCCCTGAGCCACGAGGCCATGGGCGAGCTGACCGAGTCCGGCAACGGCGAGCGGAACATCGCCCGCGCCGAGCAGGACGAGGTCGCCGCGGCCTCGCACCAGCGGGCCGCCCGGGCCCAGTCCGAGGGCGTCTTCGAGGGCGAGATCGCCCCGGTGGAGGTCCCGCAGCGCAAGGGCGACCCGCTGGTCGTCTCCCAGGACGAAGGGGTCCGCCCGGACACGACCGCCGAGTCGCTGGGCGCTCTGCGCCCGGCGTTCGCGAAGGACGGCACGATCACGGCCGGCAACTCCTCGCCCCTGTCCGACGGCGCCGCCGCCCTCGTGGTGACCTCCCGTGCCTTCGCCGAGGAGAAGGGCCTGACGATCCTCGCCACGGTGGGCGCACCCGGCCAGACCGCCGGCCCGGACAGCTCGCAGCTGCACTCGCAGCCCTCCGACGCGATCAACGCCGCCATGCGGAAGCAGGGCTGGGACGTGGCCGACCTCGACTTCATCGAGATCAACGAGGCGTTCGGCGCGGTGGCCGTCCAGTCCCTGCGCGACCTCGACTACCCGCACGAGAAGACCAACATCCACGGCGGCGCCATCGCCCTGGGCCACCCGATCGGCGCGTCCGGCGCCCGGCTGGCCCTGCACGCCGCCCTCGAGCTCGACCGGCGCGACGGCGGCCGCGCGGCCGTCTCGCTCTGCGGCGGCGGCGGCCAGGGCGAGGCCCTGATCCTCTTCCGCTGACGGACCGCCCCTGAGAGAAAGGACCCCGGACATGGCTCTCGACAAGACCGTGGCCACGCCCGCCGAGGCGGTGGCGGATGTGCCGGACGGCGCGTCCCTGGCCGTCGGCGGCTTCGGACTCTCCGGCAACCCCGTGCAGCTCATCGAGGCCCTGCTCGAGCAGGGCGCCACGGACCTGTCCGTCGTCTCCAACAACTGCGGCGTCGACGGCTGGGGCCTGGGCCTCCTGCTCGGCGCGCGCCGGCTGCGGAAGATGACCTCCTCCTACGTGGGGGAGAACAAGGAGTTCGCCCGCCAGTACCTCGAGGGCGAGCTCGAGGTGGAGCTCGTCCCGCAGGGCACCCTCGCGGAGAAGCTCCGCGCCGGCGGCGCCGGCATCCCGGCGTTCTACACCCGCTCCGGCGTCGGCACCCAGGTGGCCGAAGGAGGCCTGCCCATGCGCTACGACGCGGACGGCACCGTGGTGAAGTCCTCGCAGGCCAAGCCCACGGACACGTTCGTGCTCGGCGAGGGCTACCTCAGCCAGACCCCGGACGAGCCCGAGACCTATGTGCTCGAACGCTCCATCGTCACCGACTTCTCCCTCGTGCATGCCTGGAAGGGCGACCGCCACGGCAACCTCGTGTTCCGCAAGGCCACCCGCCAGTTCGGCCCGCCCGCGGCCATGGCCGGCCGGGTGTGCATCGCCCAGGTGGAGGAGCTCGTCGAGCCCGGCGAGATCGACCCGGATGACGTGCACCTGCCCGGCATCTTCGTGCACCGGATCGTGGAGGTCGGCACGGACATCGAGAAGCGGATCGAGAAGCGCACCGTGCGCGCATCGGGGGAGGAGCAGGCATGAGCGAGCAGACCACTGAGCGTCCCCAGGGCCTGAGTCGTGACCAGATGGCGGCCCGCGCCGCGCAGGAGCTGCCGGACGGCGCCTACGTCAACCTCGGCATCGGCATGCCCACGCTGATCCCCAACCACATCCCCGCCGGGCGGTCCGTGGTGCTGCAGTCCGAGAACGGCATCCTCGGCACGGGCCCGTACCCCACGGAGGACGCCGTGGACCCGGACCTGATCAACGCGGGCAAGGAGACCGTCACCGTGAACCCGGGGGCGTCCTTCTTCGACTCCGCGCTGAGCTTCGGCATGATCCGCGGCGGCAAGATCGACGTCGCCGTCCTGGGCGGCATGGAGGTCTCCGCCGCGGGCGACCTGGCCAACTGGATGGTGCCCGGCAAGATGGTCAAGGGCATGGGCGGTGCGATGGACCTCGTCCACGGCGCCGGCCGCGTGATCGTCATGATGGACCACGTGTCCAAGGACGGGACCCCCAAGATCGTCGACCAGTGCACCCTGCCCCTGACCGGCCGCGCCGTCGTCGACCGCATCATCACGGACCTGGCCGTCATCGACGTCGTCGGCACCCCGGAACAGCCCCGCCTGGCGCTCGTGGAGACCGCGCCCGGCGTCACCGAGGAGCAGGTCCGCGCGCTCACCGGCGCGCCGCTGGACTGAGCCGACGACGCCGCCCCGCGGCCCCCGCGCACCGCCTCGGCGGGCATCGGACCGGCACGGGATAGACTGGACGGCCGCGCCCTGATCGGGGCGCGGCCGTCGCCGTGGACGCTGGAAGGACGTGAGGCCATGGGCAAGAACAGCAAGGGCAAGGCCACCAAGCAGCCGGCCCCCGGCGAGCGCCAGGTGATCGCCAACAACAAGAAGGCGCGCCACGACTACACCATCCTCGACACGTACGAGGCCGGCATCGTGCTCACCGGCACCGAGGTGAAGTCCCTGCGCGAGGGCAAGGCCTCGCTCGTGGATGGCTTCGCGGTCTTCTACCGGGACGAGCTGTGGCTCGAGCAGGTGTACATCCCGGAGTACCTCAACGGCTCGTGGACCAACCACGCCGCCCGCCGGCGCCGCAAGCTGCTGCTGCACCGCGCCGAGCTGACGAAGATCTCCCGGCAGATCCAGGACCCGGGCCTGACCATCGTGCCCCTGTCCCTGTACTTCCTGAACGGGCGCGTGAAGGTGGAGATCGGCGTCGCGCGCGGCAACCGCGAGTACGACAAGCGGCACAAGCTGCGCGAGCAGCAGGACAACCGCGAGGCCCAGCGGGCCATGCGAATGCGCAACAGGCACGCCGGCGTGGCCTGAGCGCGGCGGGCCCCTTGGGAATGCTCGGGGGGCATGCTACGTTGTATCTCTCGCAGGCCCGGTTTCAGGACCGGCGGGCTCCGCGCCCTCCGCCTGCAGTGGTGATTGACAACCTCATAGAGGAGTCGCCCCCCTGGGGCCGATCGGTTTCGACGGTGTGTGTCGCGTCGGGAGAAGCGGGCCGAGGATGCAGAGTCATCTCGTCAAACGCTCTCTGCAAACCAATAAGTGCCGAATCCAAGCGCACTGACTTCGCTCTCGCTGCCTGATCAGTGATCGAGTCCGTCACCCCGAGGTCGCTGTCGCCTCGGATCGTGGCGTCAGCTAGATAGCCACTGGGCGTCACCCTCGCCGGGGGTCGTGACGCCGACATCAATCCGGCTGGGTCCGGGTTGGCCGCCCGTCTGCGGGACGGCCAGGACCGAGCAACACCCACAGCAGACTGCGCCCGGAGAAGACCCGGCAACACCTCATCGGACGCGGGTTCAATTCCCGCCGGCTCCACTCACCACCACGGGAAGGCCCCGGAATCGTCACGATTCCGGGGCCTTCGTCGTGTCCGCGCCCGGTGTGCGGCGGCCCGCCCCTCAGCCGGCCAGGACCGCGTGCAGGCCCAGTCCGGCGCCCCAGCCGACGACGACGGCCACCAGCCCCAGACCCAGATGCGCGGTCCACAGGCGGGCGGCCGCGCCCCATCGACGGGCGAGCGCGGCGTCAGCCGCCTCAGCGGCCACGGTGGACCACGTCCCCAGGGCGAGGCAGAATCCGGACACCACGGCGGACACCGCCGCGACGAGCATGAGCCCCTGCCCGTCTCTCCAGCTCTCGGACGCGTACACCAGCTCCGGCACGGCCAGGCCGACGGTGGCGCCGAGGAGCAGGGCCGCCGTCGTGTTGGCGGTGAGCAGACCCCGGGGGCCGAGCCGGTCGGTCAGGCGCCCGCGCGCCAGGGCGCCGAGCGCCCCGCCCGCCGCGAGGCAGGCCAGGAGGGCCACCTGGAAGAGAGCGAAGACCTCGTATCCCGCGCCGCTCATGCGTCCTCCTCCGAACGATCCGTCCCGACCACACGCGACCCCGGGGCGCCCCCGGCGCGCAGGCCGAGCACGGCTGCCGCCGTCGAGAGCGCAGCCATCAGCGCGAGCACCAGCAGCACCGATGCCGCCGCGGTGAGGACGCCACCCGCCCCGGACGCCGCGGCGCCCAGCCGCACCGGCCACAGCACCAGGGCGACGGCGCTGGAGATGGTGGTGAACGCACCGAGGAAGCCGGTTCCCAGCCCCGCCACCAGGCGGGGACGCCAGTCCGGCCCGCGGCGTCGCGAGGCCGCCCACAGCAGGCCGAGCAGGAACGAGCCGAGCACGTTCACCACGAACAGCGGCAGGGCCTGGACGAGCACGTCGACCGCCCCGAACGCGGCGCCGAACGTGCCGCGGAAGTTGGGCGCCCCGGCCAGCGCGGTCACCGCGTTCACCACCCCCGCACCGCACAGCACGCCCGCGGCACCGCCGAGGGCCACCGCACCCGCAGTGCCGGGCCGGCGATCTTTCCCGCGCCCGCCCCTCCGGTCGGCCGTCGGCTCCCCCCGCGCGGCCATCAGGCGCCGTCCTCGGTCTCGTCACCCGTGCGCAGGCGGGCGAGGACGTCGTCGTGGAGCAGGCCGTTCGTGGCCAGCGCGTGCCCGCCGAACGGGCCGTCCTCGCCGTCCAGCGAGGTGAAGCGGCCGCCGGCCTCGCGCACGATCGGCACCAGGGCGGCCATGTCATGCAGCTCGAGCTCGGGCTCGGCCGCGATGTCCACGGCGCCCTCGGCGACGAGCATGTAGGACCAGAAGTCGCCGAAGCCGCGCACGCGCCACACGTCCGAGGTGAGCTGCAGGAACGCGCGGATCGAGCCGCGTTCGCGCCAGCCCTCGATCGAGGAGAAGGACAGCGACGCGTCCTCGACCCGATCCATGCCGGACACGGTGATCCGCTGAGCACGCGTGAGCGAGGTGCCCGCGAAGGCGCCCTGGCCGGCCGCGGCCCACCAGCGACGGTGCAGGGCGGGGGCGGAGACGACGCCGACGACGGGCTCGCCGTCGATCAGCAGCGCGATGAGGGTGGCCCACACGGGCACGCCGCGCACGAAGTTCTTGGTGCCGTCGATGGGGTCGACCACCCACTGCCGGCCGGAGCGGCTCAGAGATCCGCCGAACTCCTCACCCACGATGCCGTCGCGCGCCCGGGCACGGGACAGGGTCGAGCGGATGGACTCCTCGGCGGCGCGGTCCGCATCCGTGACAGGGGTGAGATCCGGCTTGGTGCTGACCTCGAGGTCCTGGGCCTTGAACCGGGACATCGTGATCGAGTCCACGTTGTCCGCCAGCATGTGGGCCAGCCGCAGGTCCTCCGTGAGGTCGCGGCCGCGGGTCGCAGGGTTCTCAGGTCGCTCCATGCCGCCCACGCTATACCGCGCGGGCCGCCTCAGTCCTCGGACGACGCCGCGTCCTCCGCCCCCGAGGGGGCCAGCCGGTTGCCGAGCAGACGCCGCAGCGAGGCCAGGCGTGCCGCTCCCGAGGGGCCGGCGTGGCCCGCGGCCACCCATGCGTCCAGGCCGCAGCCGGGGGAGTCGGCGGTGTGGGTGCAGCCGCGCGGGCAGTCCGCCAGCCCGCCGGCGAGGTCGTCGAACGCCTCCACCACGCGGTCCGGCTCGACCCAGCCCAGCCCGAAGGACCGGATGCCGGGGGTGTCCACCACCCAGGTGTCCGGCAGGGGGGCGCCGTCGTCGCCCGTCAGCGGCAGTGCGAGCGCGGACGAGGAGGTGTGCCGGCCCCGGCCGGTGACGGCGTTGACGTGGCCGGTGGCCCGTTCCGCGCCGGTGAGCGCGTTCAGCAGCGTGGACTTGCCGACGCCGGAGGGCCCCACGAACGCGCTCGTGTGCCCGATCAGCCGCTCGGCCACCCGGGCCACGAGCGAGGCGTCCAGGGCGGTGTCCCCGGTCTCGGCCTCGAAGGTCGCCGCACCGGAGGTCATCACCTCCAGGTCCAGGGCCTCGTAGTGCGCCACCAGCGCGGCCGGATCACGCAGGTCGGTCTTCGTGATGAGCAGCACCGGGTGGATGCCGGCGTCGTAGCAGGCGACCAGGGCGCGGTCGATGAAGCCGGTCCGGGGCTCCGGATTGGCCGCGGCCACCATGATCACCAGCAGGTCGGCGTTGGCCACCACCACCCGCTCGACCTCGTCCGAGTCGTCCGCCGACCGGCGCAGGACCGTGCTGCGCTCCTCGACACGGATGATGCGCGCGAGCGTGCCCTCGTCCCCGGAGAGGTCCCCGACGACGGCCACCCGGTCGCCCGTGGCGATCGGCGTGCGGCGCAGCTCGCGGGCGCGCATCGCCGTGATCCGCTCGTCCAGGCGGTCCGGCAGCACCACGGCGTACCGGCCGCGGTCCACCGTGGTGACCATGCCGACCTGCGCATCCTCGTGCTTGGGCCGCTCCTTGGTGCGCGGGCGGGTGCCGCGTTTGGACGGGCGCACCCGGACATCGGACTCGTCCCACGCGGAGGGATCGAGGCGCCGGGCCATCAGCGGGCCTCCTCGGCCGCATCGCCGGGTGCCACGAGCGCGGTCCACAGTGCGGGGAAGTCCGGCATCGTCTTCGCGGTGGTCGCCACGTCCACGATGCCGGTCCCCGGCACGCGCAGGCCGACGACGGCGGCGAAGGTCGCCATCCGGTGGTCGTGGTAGGTCTCGAGGGCGGCCGGCGACAGCGGCCCCGACGCGTCCGTCCCCGGGAAGCCGAGCGACGTCTCGTCCTCGTCCACGGTGATCCCCAGGCGGGCGGCCTCGGCGGTGAGCGCGGCGAGCCGGTCCGTCTCATGGCCCCGCAGATGGCCGATCCCCGTCAGGCGGGTGGGCCCGGAGGCCAGCAGGGCGAGCGCGGCCGCTGTGGGGGCGAGCTCGGCCGTGTCCGCGATCTCACCGGCGCCGGTGATGCGGGGCGCGCCGTCGTCGTGGACCGCCCCCGTCACCGTGAGCCGGCCGCGGGAGCGGTCCGTGCGGTCGACCGTGAGGGCCACGCTCGCCCCGAACTGCGGCAGGATCCGCCGCCAGCGGTCGCCGATCTGCGTCGTGCGGGTGGGCCAGTCCGGCACCGTCACGGAGCCGCCCGTGGCCACGGCGGCGGCCAGGAAGGGGCCTGCGTTGGACAGGTCCGGCTCGACGGTCGCCTCGTGTGCCGGGATGCGCCCCGGGGCCACGGTCCACGCCCCGGGACCCGTCTCGGCGACGTCCACCTCGAGCGCGCGCAGCACCCCGACGGTCATCGCGACGTGCTCCGGACTCGGCACGGCCTCCCCGGTGTGCCGTAGCCGGAGACCGCGCGGCATCCCCGCGGCCGCCAGCAGCGCGGCGGACAGGAACTGGGAGGAGCCGGCGGCGTCGACCGCGACCTCCGGCACGTCGCCGTCGGGGGCCACCGTGGCCGCGTCCGCGCGGGTCGTCGTCGTGAAGGGCAGGCGACCGGGCTCACCCTCCTCGACGACGGCCACCCCGAGCTGGCGCAGCGCGTCCAGGACCGGGGCCATCGGGCGCAGGCGCGCGCCGGTGTCGCCGTCGAAGCGGACCCGGCCGGGCCGGAGCGCGGCGACGAACGGGACGAAGCGCATGACCGTCCCCGCCAGTCCGCAGTCCACGGTGACATCCCCGGCCAGCGGCTCGCCGACCGGCATCGGATGCACGCGCAGTCCACCGTCGGACAGGGGCTCGAACCGGGCCCCGAGCGCGGTGAGCGCCGTGCGCATCAGCGCCGTGTCCCGCGACTCGAGGACGCCGTGCAGGATGCACGGGCCGTCGGCGAGGGCGGCGAGCACGAGGTGCCGGTTCGTCAGCGACTTCGATCCCGGCAGCCGCACGTCTCCGCGCACCGGGCCGCGCGCCATGGGCGCGGGCCAGGTCTCGGCGGCGTCGGGACGGGGGGCGGGGGAGTGCGTGGCGGCACGCGTGGGGCGGGTCACCGGACCAGCCTATCCGGCGTCTGTCGGCCGGGGTCGGCCTGTCTCGGGGGAATACCTGGAACGCTGCTGGCGCTCCACTTGGACGACCCCGTACCCGTGTCGGCGGACCGGTCCCGCTTGCCGAGGGCCGCAGCCGGAGAGGAGCCCCGCATGAGCGCCGCCCTGCTGACGCATGCCTCCCGGACCGTAGACTGGCCCGCGATGAGCACTGACAACAGCCGGCCGGAATTCGCCCGGCCCGAGGACGCCCCCGAGCACGACCGCGCCGACATCGACGTCGCCGCCGAGTCCGAACAGCAGCGCCGTGCCCGGTTCGAGCGCGACGCCCTCGAGTTCGTGGACCAGTTGTACTCCGCTGCGCTGCGTATGACGCGCAACCCGCAGGACGCCGAGGACCTGGTCCAGGAGGCGTACACGAAGGCCTACTCTTCGTTCCACCAGTACCGGCCCGGCACCAATCTCAAGGCCTGGCTTTACCGGATCCTCACGAACACGTACATCAACCTCTACCGCAAGCGGCAGCGCCAGCCCCTCGAGGCGGACAACCCTGAGGTGGAGGACTGGCAGATGGCCCGGGCCGCCGAGCACACCTCCGGTGGCCTGCGCTCAGCCGAGACGGAGGCCCTCGACCGGCTCCCCGACTCCCAGGTGAAGGACGCCCTGCAGGCGATCCCGGAGGAGTTCCGGCTCGCCGTGTACTTCGCGGACGTGGAGGGCTTCGCATACAAGGAGATCGCCGAGATCCTCGACGTGCCGATCGGCACCGTCATGTCGCGGCTGCACCGGGGCCGCAAGCAACTGCGCGAGCGCCTCGCGGACTACGCGGCGGCGCGCGGCATCAAGGCCCAGCCGAAGAAGAAGACCGGGCGCGGCGGAACGAAGCAGACCGAGACGAGCACGAAGGAGGCCACGCGATGACTGTGGACCAGCACGGCCATGAGTGCCGCGACGCCCAGGACGCCTCCCTGGAGCGGCTGTACCAGTACCTGGACGGCGCCCTGACGCCCGAGGACATCGAGCAGGTGCGCGCCCACGTGGCGGACTGTCCGGACTGCCGACACCAGAAGGAGCTCGAGGAGCTCATCCGCTCGGCGGTGCGTCGGTGCTGCCAGGAGAAGGCGCCCGCGCAGCTGCGGGCCACCATCATGACCCGCATCACCCAGACCCCGATGACGACCGTCACCTGGGGCTGACACCGCGACATGCGGACCCGTGGGCACCCGATCGGGCGCCCCGACGATGACGAAGGGCCGTCCCCTGAGGGGACGGCCCTTCGTGGTCTGCGGTCGCCGGGTGGCACCCGGCCGGTCCGCGACGCCGATCAGCGGATCAGGCGTTGGGACGCTTGCCGTGGTTGGCGCCGTTCCTGCGGCGGTCGCGACGCTTGCGTGCACGCTTGCTCATGACGTCTCCCTTCAACGAGTCGGTCGGTGGTCCATTCTGTCACATCAGGCCGTGGGCTCGGGCAGACCGAGCCACTGGTACCAGCCCCGGTGCAGCACGAGCCACGCGATGAGCCCGTGGCCCGCCTGGCCCGGCCGGCCCTGGCCGGAGGCGAGGTCCGAGCGCCACTGCTCGTGGCTCACCAGCGGGGTGAACGTGTCCACGTACACGTGGTTGCGCCGATCGGCCACATCCAGGTAGGCCGCGTTGAGCTCAGCGAGCCGGGCGTTGCGCTGCTCGTCCAGGGTGGGCGTGGGGCCCACCACGAGCACCGGGATGTTCCGCTGCGAGGCGGTGTCCAGGACGTTGGCCAGGTTCAGCCGCGAACGGGCGGTGGAGGTGGCCTCCAGGTCCAGGTCCGCGTCGGACAGGGCCACGACGAGGCGGTTCTCCGTCTCCTCGGAGAAGCGCCGTGAGGCCTCGCCCCACCAGCGCTCGTTGAGGTCCTCGGTGGTCTCGTGCGGCACGGCCAGCACGTAGTTCTCCAGCTCCACGTCGGGGGCCTGGGTGCGGGCGAGCACGCGGCCCCACCAGCCGATGGCGCGGGCGTCGCCCGCACCGGCCAGCAGATGGTCGCCGACGGCGGCGATCCGGATCCGGCGGTTGTGCACAGTGTGTCCTTTCGTCGGCCGTTCCGGCGCCGCCGCCGCACCGGAGGGTGCGGCGGCGGCGCAGGGTCGGTCCGGGTCAGCGGCCGAAGGCGGCGTCCAGCAGCGTGCTGAGCTCCTGGTCGTGGCGGCCCTTGGTGCCCGCGGAGGTCGCGGCCGAGGCCGGGCGGGACACGAGGGTCACCGGGACGTCGAGCTGCGGCACGAGGTTCAGCGCCATGAACGGCCACGGGCCCTGGTTCGCGGGCTCGTCCTGGACCCACGCGACGTCGGCGTCCGGGTAGGCGCGGAGCGCCTTGCGGATCTCATCGAGCGGCAGCGGGTAGAGCTGCTCCACCCGCACGATCGCGGTGGAGGTGTCACCGGACTTCTGGCGGCGGGCGAGCAGGTCGTAGTACAGCCGGCCGGAGACCAGCAGCACGCGCGTGGCGTCCTTGGCGTCCACCCCGGCGTCCGGGATGACCGGCTGGAAGCGGCCCTCGGTGAAGTCCTCCACCGAGTTCGCGGCGGCCTTGAGGCGCAGCAGCTGCTTCGGGGTGAACACGATGAGGGGCCGGCGCGGGCGGGCGTAGGCATGCTCGCGCAGCAGGTGGAAGTGGTTGGCGCCCGTGGAGGGGTTGACCACGCGCATGTTGTCCTCGGCGCACATCTGCAGGAAGCGCTCGATGCGGGCGGAGGAGTGGTCCGGTCCCTGCCCCTCGTAGCCGTGGGGGAGGAGCAGGACCACGGACGAGGTCTGCGACCACTTCTGATCGGCCGAGGAGATGAACTCGTCGATGATCGTCTGCGCGCCGTTCACGAAGTCGCCGAACTGGGCCTCCCACAGCACGAGGGCGTCGGAGCGCTCCACGGAGTAGCCGTACTCGAAGCCGAGGGCGGCGTACTCGGACAGCAGCGAGTTGTAGACCCAGAACTTCGCCTGGTCCTCGGAGAGGTGCCTGAGCGGCGCCCACGTGTCGCCGGTGATCCGGTCATGGAACACCGAGTGGCGCTGCGTGAAGGTGCCGCGCTGGGAGTCCTGGCCCGCCAGGCGGACCGGCACGCCTTCCATGAGCAGCGAGCCGAAGGCCGCCAGTTCGGCGAAGCCCCAGTCGATGCCGCCGTCGACGGCCATCTTGGCGCGGCGCTCGAGCAGGGCCGCGAGCTTCGGGTGGACCGTGAAGCCCTCGGGCACGTCGAGGTGCGCCTGCCCGATGGCCCGCAGCATCTCGGCCGAGATGGCCGTGGATGCCGGCGCCTTCGGGACCGCGTCCCGGTCCTCGGCCGGGCGGATGCCCTCGTCGCCGGAGGTGGGCGCGTCTTCGTGGGTCTCCGCGAAGGCCCGCTCGAGCTGCTGCTGGTAGTCCTTCAGGGCGCTGTCCGCCTCCTCCTGCGTGATGTCGCCGCGGCCCACGAGGGACTCGACGTACAGCTTGCGGGTGGAGCGCTTCTGCTCGATGAGGTTGTACATGCGAGGCTGCGTCATCGACGGGTCGTCGCCCTCGTTGTGGCCGCGGCGACGGTAGCAGACGAGGTCGATGACGACGTCCTTGTTGAACCGCTGCCGGTACTCGAAGGCGAGCTGGGCCACGTGCACCACGGACTCCGGCTCGTCGCCGTTGACGTGGAAGATCGGGGCCTGGATGGTCTTGGCCACGTCGGTGGAGTACACCGTGGAGCGCGCCTGGGTCGGCGGCGTGGTGAAGCCCACCTGGTTGTTCACGACCACGTGGATGGTGCCGCCGGTGCGGTAGCCGGGCAGCTGTGAGAGCTGCAGCACCTCGGCCACGACGCCCTGGCCGGCGAAGGCCGCGTCGCCGTGCACCAGGATCGGCAGCACGGAGAAGGAGTCCGGGCGCTGGCCGCCCAGATCGAGGCGGTCCTGCTTGGCACGCACGACGCCCTCGAGGACCGGGTCCACGGCCTCCAGGTGCGAGGGGTTGGCGGCGAGGTATACGCGGGTGCTGTTGCCGGCGTCGGACACGAAGGTGCCCTCGGTGCCCATGTGGTACTTCACGTCGCCCGAGCCCGAGGCACCGCCCGGGGTGGCCCCCTCGAACTCGCGGAAGACCTGGCTGTAGGTCTTGCCGGCGATGTTGGTCAGCACGTTCAGGCGACCGCGGTGCGCCATGCCGATGGCGACCTCGTCCAGCCCGGCGTCGGCGGCATCGCCGAGGATGCCGTCCAGCAGCGGGATGAGGGACTCGCCGCCCTCCAGGGAGAAGCGCTTCTGGCCGATGTACTTGGTCTGCAGGAACGTCTCGAACGCCTCCGCGGCGTTGAGGCGGCCCAGGATGCGCAGCTGCTCCTCGCGGGTGGGCTTCGCGTACGGCTGCTCGAGCTTCTCCTGGAACCAGGCGCGCTCGGACGGGTCCTGGATGTGCATGTACTCGACGCCGAGGGTGCGGCAGTACGCGTCACGCAGCACGCCGAGGATCTTGCGCAGCGTCAGGCTGCCCGCCCCGCCGAAGCCGCCGGTGGGCCACTCGCGGTCCAGGTCCCACAGGGTGAGCCCGTGCTCGCGGATGTCGAGGTCCGGGTGGTAGGCCATCGAGTACTCGAGGGGGTCCACGTTGGCCAGCAGGTGGCCGCGGTCCCGGTACGCGTGGATCAGCTGCTGGATGCGGGCGACCTTGCCGATCTGCTCCTCCGGGTTCACCTGCACGTCCTGGGCCCAGCGGACGGGCTCGTAGGGGATGCGCAGGGAGTGGAAGACCTCGTCGTAGAAGCCGTCCTCGCCCAGCAGGAGGCCGTGCACGATCTTCAGGAACTCGCCGGAGCTGGCGCCCTGGATCACGCGGTGGTCGTACGTGGAGGTGAGCGTGATCGTCTTGGAGATCGCCAGGTCGTGCAGCGTGGACTCGGCGGCGCCCTGGAAGGCGGCCGGATAGGTCAGCGCGCCGACGCCGATGATGGCGGCCTGGCCCTGGGACAGGCGGGGCACCGAGTGCACGGTGCCGATGCCGCCCGGGTTGGTCAGGGAGACCGTGGTGCCGGCGTAGTCGTCCATCGTCAGCTTGTTCTTGCGGGCGCGCTGGACGAGGTCGTCGTACGCCTTCCAGAAGCCGCGGAAGTCGAGGGTCTCGGCGGCCTTGACGTTGGGGACCACGAGCGCGCGGGTGCCGTCCGGGCGGGGCAGGTCGATGGCGAGGCCGAAGTTCACGTGGGCCGGCTCCACCATGGTGGGCTTGCCGTCGCGCTCCTCGTAGGTCACGTTCATCGAGGGCATGGCCGCGAGCGCGCGGACCACGGCGTAGCCGATGAGGTGGGTGAAGGAGACCTTGCCGCCGCGGGTGCGGGCCAGGTGGCTGTTGATGACCACGCGGTTGTCTATCAGGACCTTGGCCGGCAGGTCGCGCACGGTGGTGGCGGTCGGCACGGACAGCGAGGCGTCCATGTTCTTGGCGACGGCCTTGGCCATGCCCTTGAGGACGGTGGCCTTCTCCTGCTTCTCGTCCGCGGTGGTGGCGGTGGTGGTGTCGGCGGGTTCGGAGGGCACGGCCTGGGCCGCCGGGGTCTTCTTGGGCTTGGGGCCGGTGCTGACCGAGGTCTCCTTGGGCTGCGCACCCCGGGCCGGGGCGGTCGCCGCCTTCGGCTCGGTCACCTTGGCGGAGGCCTTCGGCTCGGTCTTGGTGGCGGCCTTCGGCTCGGCCGTGGTGGAGGCCTTCGGCTCGGCCGTGGTGGCGGCCTTCGGCTCGGTCTCGGCGGCGGGGGCGCTGGCCTCGAGACGGGCGAAGATCTGTGCCCACTGCCGGTCCACGGAACCGGAGTCCTCGCGGTACTTCCGGTAGATATCGGCCACGAGCCGTTCGTTCCCCGGGAACTCCTGTGCGAGCCGGTCCGACGTGAGTTCTGGCACTGTGTAACGCCTCTTCCTGAGCCTTGGGATGCGATGTGCTGCGCCGGGCCACCCGCGCGGCGCGCGTGGGGCCGGGAACGCCTCGGGACATCATAGTTCTTCGACGCCCCCGGTCGGAATGCCGCGACCTCGGCTCGACTCCGCTCCCGGCGGACGCGCGGGGGCCTCTCGGCGTCCGCCGCGTCTGGGAGACTGACGCCATGCGCTTCCTCACCGACCCGGCCGTCGACCTGACGTACAACGACGTCTTCCTCGTGCCCTCCCACTCGGACGTCGCCAGTCGCATGGACGTGGACATCGCCCCGGATGACGGCACGGGTGCCACCGTCCCCCTGGTCTCCGCCAACATGACCGCCGTCACCGGGCGCCGGATGGTCGAGACCATGGCCCGGCGCGGCGGTCTCGGGATCCTGCCGCAGGACATCCCGGCGGACGTGATCCGGGACGTCGTGCATCGGGTGAAGGCGGCCCACCCCGTGGCGGACACCGCCCTGACCGTCGGGCCGCAGGACACGGTGCTGGACCTGCTCCACCTCGTGGACCGCCGCAACCACGGGGCCGTCTGCGTGGTCGACGCGCACGGCGGGCTGCTCGGCGTGGTCAGCCCCCAGGACTGCGAGGGCGTGGACCGCTTCGCCTCGGCCGCCTTCGTCATGCACCCTCCGGCGGTAACCCTCACGCTCGCCGAGCTCGGCGGCACGGACGGGGCCCCGAGCAAGGACGCGCTGCGGGCGGCCTTCGAGCGCCTGCACGCCGCGCGCCAGGAGATGGCCCCCGTCGTGGACCCGGCAGTGGGCGCCGCCGCCCCCGTGCTGCGCGGGGTCGTCACCGCGGCGGGCCTGGTGCGCTCGTCCCTGTTCACGCCCGGTCTCGACGACGACGGACGGCTCCGCGTCGGCGCCGCCGTCGGCATCAACGGGGCGGTGGGGGAGAAGGCCGCCGCCCTGGTCGAGGCCGGTGTCGACGTGCTCGTCGTGGACACCGCGCACGGTCATCAGCGGACCATGCTGGACGCGCTCGCCGCCGTGCGGGCCCTCGACCCCGGCGTGCCCGTGGTGGCCGGCAACGTCGTCTCCGGGGACGGCGTCCGGGACCTGGTCGCGGCCGGCGCGGACATCGTCAAGGTGGGCGTGGGACCGGGCGCGATGTGCACCACGCGCATGCAGACCGCGGTGGGCCGGCCCCAATTCTCGGCGGTCCTGGAGTGCGCCGCCGCGGCCCGCGAGCTCGGGGCACGCGTGTGGGCGGACGGCGGGGTGAAGCACCCGCGGGACGTGGCGCTCGCGCTGGCCGCCGGAGCCAGCTCGGTGATGATCGGCTCGTGGTTCGCGGGGACGCTCGAGTCTCCGGGCGACCTCGTGCACGGCCCGGACGGTCGGCGGTACAAGGAGAGCTTCGGCATGGCCTCGGCCCGCGCGGTCCAGCACCGCACCCGCCACGAGGACGCCTTCACCAAGGCCCGCAAGGCGATGTTCGAGGAGGGCATCTCCTCCTCGCGCATGTACGTGGACCCGCGCCGCCCCTCGGTGGAGGACCTGCTGGACACCATCACGTCCGGTGTGCGCTCGTCGCTGACCTACGCCGGCGCCCACGACCTGGCGGAGTTCCGCGAGCGCGCCGTCGTGGGCCTGCAGTCCGCGGCGGGCTACGAGGAGGGCCGGCCGGTCGCCTCGTCGTGGTGAGGCCGCCGCTTTCCCCGGCCCGTTCCGCCGGGGCCTGACGCCCCTATACTGGACGGACTATGGATCACCCTGACACCTGTGTGCCAGACCGCCCGTCCGCCCACGCGGACGCGGCCGGATCGGAGCCTTCCAGTCCCGGTGCCCCGCACCGCCGCCCGGCCCGCCGTCGAGGGGGTGAGGTCGGGTGGAGTGGCTCCTGCTGATCCTCGGCCTGGCCCTGATCGCGGGCACCGGCTTCTTCGTGGCCGTCGAGTTCGCCATGATCGCGATCGACGTGCCGACCGTGCAGCGCATGGTGGACGCGGGTGACCGCGGCGCCGAGCCCCTGTTGCGCTGCCTCAAGTCACTCTCGACCCAGCTCTCCGCGTGCCAGCTGGGCATCACCCTGACCACACTGCTCACCGGCTACGTGATGGACCCGGCGATCAGCCGGCTCATCGACCCGCTGCTGATCCAGGTGGGTCTGCCGGCCGGCGTGGTGGGCACCGTCTCGCTCGTCGTCGCGATGGTCGTGGCGACCCTGCTCTCGATGCTCCTCGGCGAGCTGATCCCCAAGAACATGTCCATCGCTGAGCCCATGGCGATCGGCCGAGCGCTCGCCCGTCCCCAGCTCGTGTTCAGCACCGTGTTCAAGCCGGCGATCCTGGTGTTGAACGGGTTCTCCAACGGCGTGCTGGCCCGCGTGGGCATCGAGGCTAAGGAGGAGATCTCCGGCGCCCGCAGCCCCGAGGAGCTCTCCTCGCTGGTCCGCCGCTCGGCGCAGCTGGGGACGCTCGACGCGCAGACCGCCACGTTCCTGGACCGGACGCTGCGCTTCGCGGACCGCACCGCCGCGGACGTGATGACCCCGCGCATCCGCGTGGAGACGGTGGGGGAGGACCAGGCTCTGCCCGAGGTCCTGGACCTGGCCCGCAGCACCGGCTACTCCCGGTTCCCCGTGATCGGCGACTCCTCGGACGACATCCGCGGCGTGGTGCACGTGAAGAAGATCGTGGCCGTGCCGCGGGAGCGCCGCGCCGACCTCGAGGCCGGTGCGCTGATGACGGAGGTCATCCGCGTGCCGGAGACCGTGCACCTGGACCAGCTGCTGGCCGAGCTGCGCGACGCGAACCTGCAGATGGCCGTCGTCGTGGACGAGTACGGGGGCACCGCCGGGGTGGTCACGCTCGAGGACGTGGTGGAGGAGATCGTCGGCGAGGTCGCGGACGAGCACGACCGAGTCACCCCGGGGGTCCTGCAGACGGCCTCCGGCCGCTGGTACTTCCCGGCGGAGCTGCGGCCCGACGAGGTGCGAACCCAGATCCCGGGCCTCGTGGTGCCGGAGGACGGGGCCTACGAGACCGTCGGCGGGTACATCCTGGCCCGACTGGGGCGCCTGGCGGAGGTCGGGGACGTGGTGGACGTGGACGGCGGCACCCTGACGGTCGAGCGGATGGACGGCCGCCGCATCGAGCGCGTGCGCTTCGACCCGGCCGCTGAGGACGAGGAGACGCGCGCATGAACGGGGACGTCGTCGGACTGCTGTGGCTGGTGGTCCTGTTGGCCGCCAACGCCTTCTTCGTGGCGGGCGAGTTCGCCGTCATGGGCGCCCGTCGGGCGCAGATCGAGCCGAGGGCCGAGGCCGGCTCCCGCCAGGCCCAGGTGGCGCTCTACGCGATGGAGCACGTCTCCCAGATGCTGGCCGTCTGCCAGCTCGGCATCACGGTGTGCTCCCTGCTCATCCTCAACGTGTCCGAGCCGGCGCTGCACCACCTGCTCGTCGTCCCGATGGCCGCCCTCGGGGTGCCGGCCGCGGCGGCGGACGTCACCGCCTTCGTGCTCGCGCTGCTGGTGGTCACCTTCCTGCACGTGACCCTGGGCGAGATGGTGCCCAAGAACGCCGCCGTCTCGTTCGCGGACCGCGCCGTGATGCTGCTGGCCCCGCCGCTCGTGTGGCTCTCGAAGCTGCTGCATCCGGTCGTGGCCGCGCTGAACTGGACGGCCAACCTCGTGCTGCGCGCCCTGCGCATCGAGCCGAAGGACGAGGTGGCCTCCTCCTACACGCTCGAGGAGGTGCAGTCGATCGTGGCCGAGTCCACCCGCTCGGGCACCCTGGAGGACGAGTCCGGCGTGCTGCACTCGGCCCTCGAGTTCTCGGACCGCCGGGCCGGGGACGTGATGGTGCCGCGTGAACGGGTCGTCACCGTCCCCGAGGGGATCACGCCGCACGACTTCGAGTGGACCGTGGGCCGCGTGGGCTTCTCCCGGTTCGTGGTCGAGGACCCCGATGGCGGTTACACCGGCTACCTGCACCTGAAGGACGTCCTCACCGTGGGGCCGTCGGGGTACGACGAGCCGATCCCGCTCACGCGCGTGCGGTCGCTGGCCAACGTGCGGCTCGAGGACGAGGTCGAGGACGCCCTGGCGCTCATGCAGCGCACGGGCTCCCACCTGGCCCGGGTGATCACGCCCGAGGGTGAGACCGCGGGGATCCTCTTCCTCGAGGACGTGCTCGAGGAGCTCGTCGGGGAGATCAACGACGTGACGCAGTCGCCACGTCGGTTCCGGCCCGCGTGAGCGTCGCGGGTGGCGCGGTGCTACTGTTGAGAACCGATTTCATGCACCGTCCCCGACACGAACGAGGTCGCCCCATGCTCCGCCGCCGTCGTCTGCCCGCCCTGACCGGGGCCCTCGCCGCGCTCACCCTGAGCCTGGCCGCGTGTGGCGGGACCAGCGGCGACTCCTCGGGTGCGCAGGCTGCTGCCGCCGGGTCTGGCTCGGCCGCGGGCGCGCCCGTGGCCGTCGCCACGACGACGCAGCTCGGCTCCGTGCTCGACCGCGTGGTCGCGTGCGCCGACGCCCGCAGCGCCACGGTGATGGGCCCCGGCGACGACCCGCACGACTTCTCCGCCTCGTCCGCGCAGGTGAAGGACATGGTCTCCTCCGGCCTCGTGTTCTCCAACGGCCTCGGCCTCGAGGGCGGCATGGAGTCCGCCCTCGCGAACGCGGAGGCGGACGGCGCGACCGTCGTCGAGGTGGCGCCCCAGCTGGATCCGCTGCCCTTCGGCGGCCATGACCACGCCGAGGAGGGGGCGGGCCACGAGGGCCACGACCACGGGTCCGAGGATCCGCACGTCTGGATGGACGTCGCCCGCATGGCGAGGGCCGCCGAGCTGATGGGCGACACGCTCGCCCAGGAGCGGGGTGACGAGAGGTTCGCCGAGTGCGGCGCGACCGTGCGCGGGGAGCTCGAGCAGACGGACACGCAGGTCCGGGAGATCCTCGCCGGGGTCCCGGAGGACCGCCGCACGCTGGTCACGGACCACGACGCCTACGGCTACTTCAGCGAGGCCTACGACTTCACCGTGTCCGGCGTCGTCGTCCCGGGCGGCTCCACCGACGGCGAGCCCTCCTCCCAGGAGATCGCCGAGCTCGCCCGGTCCATCCGCGACGGCGGCGCAGACGCCGTGATCACGTCCGTGGGCGCGCGCAACAGCCTCGTGGACACCGTGGCCGAGGAGGCCGGCGACCTGCCGGTCATCGAGGTCTACGAGGGCGGCGTCGGCCCGAAGGACACCCCGGAGGCGGACTACGCCGAGGCCATGCTCCTCAACGCCCGCACCCTCGCCGACGCGCTGGAGGGCTGAGGATGGACTGGCTGCTCGAGTCCTTCCAGATGGGATTCCAGCAGCGCGCCCTCGTCGGCGGACTCATCGCCGTGGTGATGTGCTCGGTCGTGGGCACGTGGCTGGTGCTGCGCGGGATGAGCTTCTTCGGGGACGCGTTCGTGCACGGTGTCCTGCCGGGCATCGCCCTGGCGGTCGTCACCGGTGGCAGCCCCCACCTCGGTGCGGCGGTGGCCGCCGTCGTCATGATGGCGGGCATCTCGCTGGTGCACCGGGCCACCACCCTCAAGGAGGACACCGCCATCGGCCTGCTCTTCGTGGGGATGATGGCCCTGGGCGTGGTGATCATCTCCAAGTCGGACTCCTACACGGGATCGCTCACGTCGATCCTGTTCGGCGATGTGCTGGGGGTCAGCGTGGACGGCATCGTGACCCAGGCGGTCATCGCCGTCGTGGTGATCGCCCTGGCCCTGCTGCTCTACCGGCCCCTGCTGGCACTGAGCTTCTCCGAGGTCAAGGCGCGCTCGCTGGGCATGCGACCGGGGCTGACGCACACGCTGCTGCTGGTGATGATCGGCGCGGCCGTGATCGGTTCGTTCCAGGCGGTGGGCACGGTGCTCGTGTTCGGCCTCCTCGTGGGACCGCCCGCGACGGCGGCGCTGCTGACGCGCAGCGTCCCCCAGATGATGCTCGTCTCCGTCGTGATCGGCGCGGCGTGCGTCGTCACCGGGCTCACCCTCAGCTACCGGCTGGGCACGGCGGGTTCGGCCACCATGGCGCTCATGCCGATCCTGCTGTTCTTCGTCGTGCTCGCCGTCCGCGCCGCCGTGCTGGCGCTCCTGGGCCGGCACGTGCGCTCGCGCGCGCAGCGTGAGCAGGAGACGCCGGTCGTGGCCCTGCCCGGAGCGGAGGTCGCCCGATGAACGCGTCCTTCCCCGCGGGCGCCGCGGCGGCCACGCCTCCCCTCGCGGTCGCCCGGGCGCTCGAACTGCGCCACGGCTCGCACGTGGCCGTCCGGCCCTCCGACTTCACCCTGCCGGCCCGGCGGCTGATCGCGGTGATCGGGCCCAACGGCTCCGGCAAGTCCACGCTGCTGACCGCCCTGGCGGGCCTGAGCGACCCGGCCTCCGGTGCGCTGGAGGTGCTCGGCGAGAACCCGCGGCGGCGCTCGCAGCGCACCTCCTTCGTGATGCAGTCCATCGGCGTGCCCCAGGGAGTGCCGGTGACGGTGCGCGACGTCGTCGGGATGGGCCGGTACCCCACGCTCGGGTGGTTCCGCCCGTTCCGGAAGCAGGACCGGGACATCGTGCGGGCCGCCATGGAGCGCATGCAGGTCGCGGACCTGGCGCGGCGGCACCTCGACCAGCTCTCCGGCGGCCAGCGCCAGCGCGCCTACGTGGCCCAGGGCCTCGCCCAGGACCACGACGTGCTGCTGCTCGACGAGCCGATGACGGGCCTCGACATCGTCTCCGCCCGCACGATCGACGACCTCCTCCACGAGGAGCCGACGCGCGGGGTGTCCGTGGTCTACACGACCCACGATCTCGACGAGGCTGCGGAGGCGGACCATGTGGTCCTGATGGGCGGGCGTGTCGTGGCCTCCGGCCCGCCGCGGAACGTGCTCACGGTCGAGAACCTGGACATCGCCTACGGCCGGGGCGCCCTGCACGGGCCCTCCAAGGCAGTCGAGGACCCGGCGGACTTCCTGGACGACCCCGCGGGCGGCATCCGCCACTGACCGGGGCCCGGCCCCGGGGTCAGGCCGCGCGGGTGCGCCCCTCGGCCCGGCAGCGGGCACAGACGCCGGTGATCTCCACCGTGTGGTCCGCGTCCGTGAAGCCGTGCTCCGCGGCGACGGCGGTGGCCCACGCCTCGACGTGGGGGGCGGTGACCTCGACGGTGGTCCAGCAGATCCGGCACACCAGGTGGTGATGGTGGCCCTCGTCCTCGCACCGGCGGTACACGGTCTCGCCGTCGTCGCGGCGGAGCATGTCCACGAGGCCGTCGTCGAGCTGCTGCTGCAGGGTCCGGTACACGGTGGCCAGCGAGACGCGTTCGCCCTGGTCCTGGAGGCGGGCATGGAGCTCCTGCGCGCTCACGAAGTCCGGGATGCGGTCCAGGGCTCGGTCGACGGCGGCCTTCTGCCGGGTCGCCCGGGGACGGGCGGCCCGGGGGCTGGGCTGGGGGGCGCTCACGGTGCTCACGACTCCTTCTGCGGCGGCTGCCGCCTCCTCCGCGCGGTCCGGAACAGGTCCGCGCGGGCCATCCTCCAGGTTATCAGCGGCGCCGAATGGGGCGTGGAGTAGGGTGTCCGGGTGCACAGCGAGAGCCCGGACCCATCCCCTGTCCCGGACCGCGACGGCGCCGCCCCCGATCGACCCGACCCGCTGATCGTCGTCGACGAGGGGCAGGGCCGCGTGGTCCCGGCGCCCACGGCGGCCCCGTCCTCGTCCCATGACGCCGGCGGCGACCCGGACGCGGACATCGACGGCGTCGACCCTGAGGCCGCCGAGCCGCCCACCCTGGTGACGGTGGACGTGCTGGCCGGCTGGCTCGGCCTGGCCCCCGTCGAGGACCTGCCGCCGGTGCCCGGGGGCCCGGCCTACGCCCAGCCGGGCCGATGCCGCCCGAACCGGGTGATCCTGCTCGACGTCCGGTTCCGGGCCACGGGGGGCGGGCCGGACCACGCCGCCTATCTCCAGGGCCATCTGCCCGGCGCCGTCTACGTCTCCCTGCCCAGCCAGCTCGCCGGCCACGCCGGTCCGGCGGCGGGGCGCCACCCCCTGCCGGACGCGCGCCAGTTCGCGGAGACCGTGCGGATGTGGGGGATCGACGAGGGGGACACCATCGTGGTCTACGACGACGACCACGGCCTGTCCGCCGCGCGCGCCTGGTGGCTGCTGCGCCACGCGGGGCTGCGGGACTCCGTGCTCCTGGACGGCGGCCTCGAGGCGTGGCGCGCCGCGGGCCTGCCCCTGCAGCCCGGTGAGGTCATCCCGGTGCCCGGCACCGCCCGGCCGTCGTGGGGCCGCATGCCCGTCGTGGACACGGCCGGCGCCGAGGCGATGGCCTCCGGCGGTCTGCTCCTCGACGCGCGGGCGGCCGAACGCTACCGCGGGGAGGTCGAGCCCTTCGACCCCGTGGCCGGGCACATCCCCGGGGCGCGGAACGTGCCCACGGCGGAGAGCATCGCCGAGGACGGCCGCCTGCGGCCCGCCGCAGAGCTGGCGGAGCGGTTCGACGCCGTCGGCGTGGACGACGCCACTCCCGTGGCCGTGTACTGCGGCTCGGGCATCACCGCGGCGCACGCCGTGCTCACCCTGGCCGTCGCGGGGCGACCCGGAGTGGCGCTCTACCCGGGTTCGTGGTCAGCATGGGTCCAGGACCCGTCCAACGCCGTCGCGGTCGGCCCCGAGCCCTACGGCGCGTCCGGCCGGGACTGACGAGCCCCGGGGCCCCGCCCCGCCGACCCCCAGGAGGACCCCCCATGGCCACCGTCTTCAGCAGGATCATCGCCGGCGAGCTGCCCGCCCGCTTCGTGTGGCAGGACCCGACGTGCGTCGCGTTCCTGTCCGCCGCGCCGCTCCAGCCGGGGCACACGCTCGTGGTGCCCCGTGAGGAGGTGGACGAATGGGTGGAGGTCGACCCGGCGCTGGTCACGCACCTGACGACGGTCGCCCAGCAGATCGGCAAGGCGCAGGTGGCGGCGTTCTCCGCCCGCCGGGCCGGGCTCATGATCGCCGGCTATGAGATCCCGCACCTGCACGTGCATGTGTGGCCCTCCACCTCGCTCGCCGACTTCGACCTGGCTCGCGTGGACAACGCCCCCGATCCGGCGGACCTGGACGACGCCGCCGCCCGCCTCCGCGCGGCCCTGCGGGACCTGGGCCACGGCGAGGTCGTCCCGCAGGACTGACGGCCCGCGCCGCCCGGGCCCGACTCAGGCGCGCGTGGCCCGGGCGAGCGCCTGACGCACCCGCTTCTCGGAGACCGAGACCGCCGTGCCCAGCTCCTGGGCGAAGAACGAGACGCGCAGCTCCTCGATGAGCCAGCGCACCCGCTCCAGCTCCGCGGGCACGGGCGTGCCCGCGAACCGGGCGCGGTGGGCCGCGACGGCGGCGTCGAACTCGTCCTCGAGCCCCTGCACCACCGCCATGTGCTGCCCGTCGCGCTGCAGGTGGCCGCCGGCGTCCAACCGGTCCAGGCGCGTCAGCATGCCCTGCAGGTAGCGCGGCAGGTGCTGCAGCCGCTCCCAGCCCGTGGTGGCCACGAAGCCGGGGAACACGAGCTGCTCGAGGTGTGCCTTCACGTCCGACAGCGCCGGCGCGAGGGCGAGCGAGACCGAGCCCTTGAGCCGGCGTCGCACCTGCGCGGCCCGGGAGAGCACCTGCTCCACCAGGGACGTGACGGCGAAGACCGTGTCGATCAGGTCGGCCCGCACCCGGTCGAACAGGGCGCGGAACGCGGCCTCGTCGAACGGCAGCTCGTCCCCGACGAGACGGTCCACGGCGGCCTGGGTGCAGTCCGCGACGAGGGAGTCCACCGAGCCGTGCGGGTTCTGGGTGAAGGTGAGCTTCTCCCTGTTGTCCAGGTGGTCCAGCACGTAGCGCTGTGGGCTGGGCAGGGTGGCCAGCAGCAGCCGGATCACCCCGGCCCGGTGCCAGGCCGCCTGGTCCTCCGCGGACCGGGCCACGGTCAGGCCGGCCGCGGGGCCGCCGTCGGGCGTGGTCTCGGGCACCAGGCTCGGGTAGCCCGTGATGGCGGGGCCGCGCGCCCCGGCCGCGGTGGAGACGGTCTTCGGCACCGTGCCGATGCTCCACGAGGTCAGCCCGTGCCGCTCCTCGAAGGCCGGCGTCGCGCCGGACCGCCCGGGGCCCTCCGGGCGACGGCGTCCCTCGGCCCCGGCCCGCGCGTCGGCCTGGGCACGGCCGCCGCGGCCCTTGCCGCGCGGCCCCGGCCGGGCCGAGGCGGGGTCGTCGGTGCCGGCGAGCCGGGCGGCGATCGCGGAGCGGTTGGCCTGCGCGAGCCGGGCCTGCAGCGCGGGCAGGTCCTGGCCGGCGCCCATCACGGCGCCGCGGGCGTCCACGACGCGGTAGTCCATCCGCAGGTGCAGGGGCACCGCGTCCGGGGCCCACAGTCCGGGCTCCACCACCACGCCGCGCACCCGGCGCACGGCCGCGGACAGCGCGTCCGGCAGCTCGTCCCGCAGCGGGTCGGCGTGGGCCTCGAGGTCCGCGACGAGCTGCTGGGCCACGTCCGGGGCGGGCACGAGGTTCTTGCGCACGGCCTTGGGCAACGCCTTGATGAGGGCGGTGACGAGCTCGACCCGCAGGCCGGGGACCAGCCACGCGAAGGGGCCGGGGGAGACCTGGTTGAGCAGCAGGATCGGCACGGCCACGGTCACGCCGTCGGTGCCGGCCGCGCCGGTCGGGTCGAACGTGTACTCGAGGTCGAGCTCCACGTCGCCGCCGGGCATCGGATACGTGAACGTGGTGGGGAACGCGTCGGTGTCCAGGTCCTCGGCGTCGGCGGTGAGCAGGGCGGCGACGTCGAGGTCCAGCAGGTCCGGCTGATCCTGGCGCGCCTTCTTCCACCACGCGTCGAAGTGCCGCTCGGAGACGACGTTTCCCGGGATCCGCGCGTCGTAGAAGGCGAACAGGTCCTCGTCCCCGATCCGCAGGTCGCGGCGGCGCAGGCGCGTCTCGAGGGCGTCGACCTCCTCGAGCGCAGCCCGGTTGCGGGCGAAGAACCGGTGACGCGTGCGCCAGTCGCCCTCCACGAGGGCGTGCCGGATGAACAGCTCGCGGGAGAGCTCCGGGTCGATCCGGCCGTACCGGACCGAGCGGTCCGGGATCAGAGTGACGCCGAACAGCGTCACCTTCTCGCGCGCGACGACGGAACCCGCCCGCCGCGACCAGTGCGGCTCGTTGTAGGTCCGCTTGACGAGGTGGCCGGCGACCTCCTCGGCCCACTCCGGCTCGATCCGGGCCACCGTGCGCGCCCACAGCCGGGAGGTCTCCACGAGCTCGGCGGCCATGACGAACGGGTGGCGCTTCTTGAACAGGGCGGAGCCGGGGAACACGGCGAAGCGGGTGCCGCGGGCGCCCACGTACTCGCGACGGCGCTCGTCGTAGGCGCCGATCTGCGAGAGCAGGCCCGTGAGCAGGGACTTGTGCACCGCCTCGTGCCGGCCGACCGGGTCCACGGGTCCGGACTCGACGGTGAGGCCCACGTCCTTGGCGAGCTGGCGCAGCTGGCGCACCAGGTCCTGCCACTCCTGCACGCGCAGCCAGTTGATGTGCTCACGGCGGCACAGCTTGCGGAACTGGGAGCCGGAGAGCTCCTTCTGCCGCTCGTGCAGGTAGGCCCAGAGGTTCAGGATCGCGGAGAAGTCCGAGTTCTCGTCCGCGAACCGGCGGTGCAGCTCGTCCGCGGCCTCGCGCTGCTCCGTGGGGCGCTCGCGGGGGTCCTGGATGGTCAGGGCCGCGGCGATCACCATGACCTCCCGGACGCAGCCGCGTTCACCGGCCTCGAGGATCATGCGGCCCAGCCGCGGGTCAACGGGCAGACGGGCCAGGCGGCGTCCGACCCGGGTGATGGTGCCCGCGCGGGCGCCGCCGGCCTCGAGCGCGCCGAGCTCGGTGAGCGTGGTGGCGCCGTCGGTGACCTGACGGCCGTCCGGGGGCTGGACGAAGGGGAACTCCTTGACGTCGCCCGGGGTGCGGGCCACACCGAGGGACAGCATCTGCAGGATCACCGAGGCCAGGGAGGTGCGCAGGATCTCCGGGTCCGTGAACTCGGGGCGGGAGAGGTAGTCCTCCTCCGAGTACAGGCGGATCGCGATGCCGTCCGAGGTGCGGCCGGACCGGCCCGAGCGCTGGTTCGCGCTGGCCTGGGAGACACGCTCGATCGGCAGGCGCTGCACCTTGGTGCGGTGCGAGTACCGCGAGATGCGCGCGGTGCCCGTGTCGATCACGTACTTGATGCCCGGCACGGTCAGGGAGGTCTCGGCGACGTTCGTGGCCAGCACGATCCGCCGGCGCACCCCGGCCCCGGCGCGGCCGAACACGCGGTGCTGCTCCGCCATGGACAGGCGGCCGAACAGCGGCAGGATCTCCGTGCCGGCCAGGCGCGTGGTGCCGGCGACGACGCCGGTCAGGTGGTCCGCGGCCTCGCGGATCTCCCGCTCGCCCGGCAGGAACACGAGGATGTCGCCCGGCGGCTCGGAGGCCAGCTCGAGGACGGCGTCGCCGATCGCGTCGAGGGGGTCGCGGGTCTCGGCGGCGTCGTCCGCATCGTCCTCGGGGTCGTCGGGGGAGGGCTCGTCGGTCAGCGGCCGGTAGCGGATCTCGACGGGGTAGGTGCGCCCCGAGACCTCGATGATCGGCGCCGGGACCACGCGGCCGCCGTCGTCGGCCTCCACCGCGTCCGCATGGTCCTCGCCCTCGGCCAGCGGCCGGCCGAAGTGCCGGGCGAAGCGCTCCGGGTCGATGGTGGCCGAGGTGATGATCACCTTCAGGTCCGGGCGCTGGGGCAGCAGGTTGCGCAGGTAGCCCAGGAGGAAGTCGATGTTGAGGCTGCGCTCGTGGGCCTCGTCCACGATGATCACGGAGTAGCGGCGCAGCTGCGGATCGTGGGGGATCTCGGCCAGCAGGATGCCGTCCGTCATGACCTTGACCCGGGTGGCCTTCGAGGTCTGCGCCGTGAAGCGGACCTGGTAACCGACCGTCTGCCCGATCTCCTCGCCCAGCTCCTGCGCGATGCGCTCGGCCACCGAGCGGGCGGCGATGCGCCGGGGCTGGGTGTGGCCGATCGAGCCGGCCTCCCCGAGCCCGAGGGCCAGGCACATCTTCGGCAGCTGCGTGGTCTTGCCCGAACCGGTCTCACCCGCGACGATCACCACCTGGTGGTCGCGGATCGCGGCCATGATCTCCTCACGGCGCTCCGCCACCGGCAGGTGTTCGGGGAACGTGATCGCGACGGCGTCGTGGGGCGTCGCCGACGGCTGCGCGGCGGGCGTGGAGGGCGGGGGAGTCTGCGTCATGACGGCCTCCATCCTAGGCGCGCGGGGGCCCGGGCCGACCCGGACGGGGCGAATCTGGGACGGACCTGGGACTGGGGCTGAGAGTCCGGATGTGATTCTCTGGAGCCCATGGACACGAACACCGTCTTCCTGTTGGCGGCGATCGGCCTCTATTTCCTCGCGATGATCGCGATCGGCCTGTACGCCTCCCGCAAGAACACCGACCTCGACGACTACATGCTCGCCGGACGCGACATGAAGCCGTCCGTCGCGGCGCTCTCCGCGGGTGCGTCCGACATGTCCGGCTGGCTCCTGATGGGCCTGCCCGGCGCGATCTACGCCGCGGGCCTGGTCGAGGGCTGGATGGCGGTCGGCCTGACCGTGGGCGCGTGGGTGAACTGGCGCGTGGTCGCCCCCCGCCTGCGCTCCTACACCGAGGTGGCCGGGAACTCGATCACGATCCCGTCCTTCCTCGAGAACCGGTTCAAGGACCGCACGCACATCCTGCGGATCGTGGCCGGCCTGATCATCCTCGTGTTCTTCACCTTCTACGTCTCCTCGGGCATGGTGGCCGGCGGCAAGTTCGTCGAGTCGACCTTCGGCCCCGAGTCCTTCTACGCCCAGGGCATCAGCATCAACTACCTCACCGGCATGCTCGTGGTCGCGGGCATCACGGTGCTCTACACCCTGTTCGGCGGCTTCCTCGGCGCCTCGCTGACGGATGTGGCCCAGGGCGTCCTCATGTTCCTCTCGCTGCTGGCCGTACCCATCGTCGTGATCCTGACCATGGGAGGCTGGGACGCCGTCGTCGAGGGCATCCGCGCCGCCGACGCCGCCGGCGGCGGAGTGAACCACTTCTCGATGTTCGAGAACGCGACGCTGATCGGCGTCCTGTCCTCCCTCGCCTGGGGCCTGGGCTACTTCGGCCAGCCGCACATCATCGTCCGCTTCATGGCCCTGCGCACCCCGCACGACGCGGCCGTCGCCCGGCGCGTCGGCATCGGCTGGATGGCGCTGTCCGTGTTCGGCGCCGTGATGGTGGCCCTCGTGGGCATCGCCTACTTCCAGGCCAACCCCGGCACCACGCTCGAGGACCCGGAGACCGTGTTCCTCGTGCTGGCCTCGATCATGTTCCACCCGTTCGTGGCCGGCCTGGTGCTGGCCGCCGTCCTCGCCGCGATCATGTCCACGCTCTCCTCGCAGCTGATCGTGTGCTCCTCCGCCCTGGTGGAGGACCTCTACATGCTGCGCGGGCGCACCGGTTCCCCGACGTTCACCCTGTGGCTCGGCCGCATCGGCGTGCTGGTGGTGGCGCTCGTGGCGGGTCTGCTCGCCCTCAACCCGGACTCCTCCGTGCTCGAGCTCGTCTCCTTCGCGTGGGCCGGCTTCGGCGCCGCCTTCGGCCCCGTGATCCTGCTTGCCCTGTACTGGCCGCGGTTCACCTCGTGGGGGGCGATGGCCGCCATGGTCACCGGCGCCGCCGTCGCCTGGGTGTGGTCCGAGGCCAGTGCCGAGACGTGGGAGTGGTTCGGCCTGTACGAGCTGCTGCCGGGCTTCGTCGCCGCCTTCGTGATGGGTGTGGTGGTGTCCCTCGTGACCCAGCGCTCGCGCCGGGTGCAGCGGCGGATCGACGCCGAGTTCACCGGCGCGATCGACATCGTGGCCGGCCGCGAGCCGCACCCGGACGTGGCCCCGGCCGCCATGACGCGGGACGCCGCCGGGGGCTCGACCGCAGCCGCCGCAGATCCGCGCGCGCAGGCGTGAGGCTCTTCCTCGCGATCCGTCCGCCGAGGGCCGTGCTCGACCACCTCGAGCCGGCCCTCGACGGCGTCCGGGACCGGGCCGGACGCGCGCTGCGCTGGACCGAGCCGGAGCAGCGGCACCTGACGCTGGCGTTCCACCCGGAGGTGCCCGCCGGCGCCGTGGACGACGTCGTCGCCGACGCCGGCCGCATCGCGGCGGGACATGGCCCGCTGGACCTGCACCTGGCCGGAGCGGGGGAGTTCTCGCACCGCACGCTCTGGGTGGGGGTGGGTGGGCAGGTCCGGGAGCTCGGCGCGCTCCTGGCGGAGCCCTGGCTCGCCGACGACGACGGCCGGGACCGCCGGCGCGCCCACCTCACCGTGGCGCGGGCCTCGGGCGCCGCGCCCCGACCTCGGGGTCGGAGGCGGGGCGAGCCCCGTCCGCCGGCGCCGGCCACCGTCCTGCTGGCCGAGGCCGTGCACGCGCTCGCCGTGTACCGCGGGCCGGAGTGGACCGCGGACGAGGTCGAGGTCGTGGCGTCCCGGCTCGGCGAGGGCCGGTCCGGCGGGCCGCTGCACGAGGTGCTGGCGACCGTCCCGCTGCGCGGCTGAGGGGCCGACGGGCCGGCCGGAGCGGGAGACCCGCCCGGCCGACCCGGCCCCGGGTCAGCCCTCCAGGGGGCCCTGCACCGCGTACAGGCGCTTGTTGGCGAACTCGTCCAGGGCCAGGGGGCCGAGCTCGCGGCCGAAGCCCGAGCGCTTCACGCCGCCGAAGGGCAGATTCGCGCCGGCGGCGGAGGCGAGGTTCACGTTCGCCATGCCCACCTCGAGCTGGTCGGCCACGCGCTTGGCCTCGTCCAGGTCCGTGGAGAACACGGCGCCGCCGAGACCGTACTGGGAGTCGTTGGCCAGCGCCACGGCCTCCTCGGCGGAGGACACCTTGTAGACCACGGAGGCCATGCCGAACAGCTCCTGCGTGTAGGCGGGGTTCTCCTGGTCCACGTCCGTGATCACGGCCGGGGAGACGTAGAAGCCCTCGCCCTCGGGGCCGGAGGTGCGCTCGCCGCCCACGTGGACGGTGGCGCCGGCCTGCTTGGCCTCGGCGATCTGCTCGGCGAGCCCGTCGGCCGCGGACTCGGAGGACAGCGGGCCGTAGACGTCGGCGTCGCGCGAGGTCGGGTCGCCGGGCTTCATCTCCGAGGAGCGCTGGACCAGCTCGTCCACGAAGTCGTCGTAGAGGTCCTCCATGACGATCATGCGCTTGTTCGAGTTGCAGGCCTGGCCCCAGTTGCCCATCCGGGTGGCCAGTGCGTCGCGGGCGGCGGCGCGGGCGTCCGGCGCGGAGAGCACGATGTACGGATCGGAGCCGCCGAGCTCGAGGACGACCTTCTTGAGGTGCCGGCCGGCCTGCTCGGCGACGGCGGCGCCGGCCCGCTCCGAACCGGTGAGGGACACGCCCTGCACGCGCGGATCGGCGATGATCGTGGAGATCTGGTCGTGGGTGGCGAACACGTTCTGGTACACGCCCTCCGGCAGTCCGGCCTCGGTGAAGAGCTCTTCCAGCAGCTGCGCCACCTGCGGGTTGATCTCGGCGTGCTTGAGCAGGATGGTGTTGCCGAGCACGAGGTTCGGCGCCACGAAACGGGCCACCTGGTACATCGGGAAGTTCCACGGCATGATCCCCAGCAGCGGGCCGAGCGGCAGCCGCTGGACGAACGCCTCCTGCCCGGAGAACTGCTTGATCGGCTGGTCCGCGAGCAGCTCCTCGGCCTCGTCCGCGTAGTACCCGAAGATCTGGGCGCCGTAGCGCACCTCGCCGACCGCCGCGCCGAGGGACTTGCCCATCTCCGTGGTGATCACCGCGGCGATGTCCTTGGACCGCTCGGCCAGCAGCTCGGAGATCCGCTTCACGACGGCGGCGCGCTCGGCCACCGACTTCCGGGACCACTGCTCGTAGGCGGCCTGCGAGGCGTCGAGGGCGTCGGCGATCTGCTGATCCGTGGCGTTGTCGAAGGACTTCAGCAGCTCCCCGGTGGCCGGGTTGATCGTGCGGTAGCCCTGAGAGGCGGAGGTGGTGGTCATCAGTCGTCACCCTTTCGTGTGGACGTCCTGCGTTGAGCTCCCCATCCTGCCGGAGGCCCCCGCTCACTCCCAGATCCCGGACGCCCCTCTTCGCCACGAGCCGAGAAGGTGGGTGTCCACGATCCCGGCGGCCTCCAGCAGGGCGAAGCACGTGGTCGGCCCCACGAATCGGCAGCCGTGCGCCTTCAGCGCCCTCGCGAGCGCGCGCGACTCGTCCGAGGTCGAGGGGACCTGGGCCACCGTCTCCGGCCGTGGGGTCGCGGCAGGCTGGTGCGCCCAGACCAGCCCCGGCAGACCGCGGGCCGGCCGGTCGCCGTCGCCGTGCCAGGCCGGGCCCGCGCCGGGGGCGCCCGGGTGCAGCGGGGCGAACCGCTCGCCGCGCATCCCGACGACGGCCCTCGCGTTCGCGATCGCGGCCTCGATCTTGCGCCGGTTCCGGATGATGCCGGGGTCTGACAGCAACGCCTCGACTTCCGCGTCCCCGAACGCCGCGACGGCGTCCGCGTCGAAGCCCGCGAACACCTCCCAGAACCGGGGCCGCTTGGCCAGGACGGTCCGCCAGCTCAGGCCCGACTGGAACGCCTCGAGCACGAGGCGCTCGAACAGGCCCCGCTCGTCCGTGACGGGCAGGCCCCACTCCGTGTCGTAGTACTCCCGCAGCAGCGGATCCCGTGCCGCCCACGGCGGGCGGGCCCGCCCGTCCTCACCCACGACGACGCCACTCGGCGGTGCCTGTCGCCCGTCGGCCGGTGGATCCTCGGCGGGGGTGGAGACGGGGGCGG
>NZ_JABFAZ010000002.1:118389-162731 GCF_017168505.1 Micrococcus sp. KRD077
GGTTGGGCGTGCCGTCGGGGGAGTCGTCCTGGTGGACCTCGGTGACGGGCACGCGGATGCCGTGCTCGGCATCCTCGAGCCAGCCCAGACGGTGCGTGGGGTAGTTCTCCTCGGCGACGACCTCGGCCGTCGACTCGGCTGCGGGCAGGGGGGTGCGCTCGGAAACGGACATGGCCGCGGCTCCTTCTTCCTTCGCCGGAATGACCCGGACAGGTTCAGACGGTCTCCGGGCGGCGTCAGCCCGGTCTCAGCCCCGTGCCGTGGGGCTCCCGTGGGATGCGAGCGACCCTAGCACGTCCCCCGCGGGGTCTCACCGCCGCCGTCCGGCCATGCGGCCGGGCGCTCAGGCGCGCGCCGCGCGGGCCGCCCGGCGGCGCACCGTGGTGCGCTCGACGATCCACGTCACGACCAGCATCACGATGATGACGATGCCGGCGTAGCCGAGGACGGGGTAGACGGTGCCCACGAGGTCGGAGAAGCCGACGCTCGAGAGCAGGGTGGCGGCCAGGGCCGTGACGACGGCGATGACCCAGCCCGGCACGCGGCGCATCGAGGACAGCAGGGCGATGCGCTCCACCCCGCCGTACAGGCACGAGACCGCCGTCGTGAACTGCGCCAGCAGCAGGACGACCGTGTACAGCAGGGCGGCCCAGCCGCCGATCATCGCGGCCAGCTCGACCATGGGCAGCTCGGCGCGGCCGATGAGCTGGGCGTGGGCGGTCATCGCGGCCATCACCGCGCCGGCCATCACCACGAGGCCCAGGGCCCCGAGCCCGGCCCCGGCGACGAGGGAGCGGCCCGACGAGGAGCTCTCCTGCCCGATCGGGGCGAGCACCGCGTAGGCCAGCTGGATGTTGAAGGCCACGTACAGCACGCCCGAGAGCCACCACTGGTTGATCAGCGGGGACGAGGTCACGAGCGCGGCGACGTCGTCCACCGCGGCCCCCGGGTTCGCCAACCCCCACACCGCGACGCCGACGGCGACCACGATGATCAGGGGGACCACCACGGCCTGGACGCGCACGAGGCCCGTGATGCCGGCCAGCACCGAGACCACGCAGACGGCGGCCATCACCAGCGAGCCCACGAGCGAGGGCAGCCCGAACGCGGTGTGCACCGCCGCCCCGGCCCCGGCCAGCATGATCACCAGCGTCCCCAGCAGGGACGTGGTGATGCACAGGTCCGCGAACCAGGTGGGCACGCGCGACGTCGTGGGGTTCACGATCCGGTGGATGTCCGTGGTCCGCAGCTTCTGCGCCAGCCGCAGCACGATCACCGCGAGCAGGAAGAACAGCGCGCCGGCGATCACGAGCGCCCCCGTGCCGCCCCAGAGGCCGAAGCTCACGAAGTACTGCAGGATCTCGTTGCCCGAGGCGTACCCGGCGCCGATGGTGGTGCCGATGAACGTGGCGGCGATCCCGAGCGGGGAGGTCGGCCGCAGCGGCGCCGACTCCTCGGCTCGGCCGGGGTGCGCGGGAGAGCTCTCTGTGACGTGGGACATGCGACTACATTCTCATGGGCGGGATCGGCCCGGCCCGGGCGGCCGATCCGCCCCGACCCGAAGGAGCCCCCGCATGACCTCCGCCGTCCCCCGTGTGCTCAGCATCGCCGGCTCTGACTCCGGCGGCGGCGCCGGTGTCCAGGCCGACCTGAAGACCATCGCCGCGTGGGGCGGCTACGGGATGACCGCGATCACCGCGATCACCGCCCAGAACACGCAGGGCGTGCAGGCCGTCCACCCGCTGCCGGTGGACGTGGTGCGCGCCCAGCTCGACTCGGTCGCCGCCGACATCGCCGTGGACGCCGTGAAGATCGGCATGCTCGGCACGGTGGAGCTCATGCGGGCCGTCGCCGACTGGCTCGAGGAGACCCTGCCCGCCGTCGTCGTGCTGGACCCGGTCATGGTGGCCTCGAGCGGGGACGCCCTCACCGCGGTGGGCGACGACGACGGGCGCGCCGCGTGGTCCCGGCTGCTGCGGGCGGCGCACCTGGTGACCCCCAACCTGCCCGAGCTGGCCCGGCTGACCGGGCGGGACGCGACGGGCTGGGACGCCGCCCTCGACGCGGCCCGGGGCCTGGCAGCCGAGCACGACGTGACCGTCCTGCTCAAGGGCGGGCACCTGGACGAGGCCGAGGCGGCGGAGGTGCCGGACGCCGTCGTGCGCGTGGACGGAGCCGTGCACGAGGTGCGCGGCCCGCGCGTGACGACCCGCGCCTCGCACGGCACCGGCTGCACCCTCTCCTCGGCCCTGGCCACACTGGCCGGCGCGGGCCTGAGCTGGGAGGACGCACTCGAGCGGGCCAAGCCGTGGCTGGCCGACGCGATGCGGGCGGGGGAGGCGCTCGCGGTCGGGGACGCCTCGCGGCCGACGTGGCACGGGCCCGTCGACCACGGTCATGCGCAGCGGGGTTGAGGGCGGGACCTCCGGGCTTCGACACGTTCGAGGCGGGAAATCCGGCGAATACGCACCTCGGGACGTCCCATGAGGTCGATTTCCCGCCTCGAATGCCGGTGACCCGGACCTCCCGCTCCGCTCGAGCGTCCGGGTCCGCAGAACCCAGAAGAGCCGGACCACCGTGTCGCCACGGGGGTCCGGCTCTGTTCGCTCGTGCCCCCGGCAGGATTCGAACCTGCGGCCTTCTGCTCCGGAGGCAGACGCTCTATCCCCTGAGCTACGGAGGCGGGGGTCGCGACGCGTCGAGCGCGTTGCGGACTCGTCGACTCTACACCATCAGGACGGCCCGTCCGTGACCTCCCCGCGGGGCGCGTCAGCCGGGCAGGCCCGCGCGCAGGGTCCGGGCCGCGGCCTCGGGGTCCTCGGCCTGCGTCACGGCGCGGACCACCACGATCCGTTCCGCCCCGGCCGCGCGGACCTCGGGCAGCCGGTCCGCGTCGACGCCGCCGATGGCGAACCACGGCCGCGCCCCCGCCGGGTCCTCCGCGTCCAGGCGTGCGGCGAGGGTCGGCAGTTCCAGTCCGACGGCGGCCCGACCCGGCTTCGTGGGCGTCGCCCACACCGGCCCCGTGCAGAAGTAGTCCAGGCCGTCCTCCGCGCGGGCGCCGCGCACCTGCGCCTCGGTGTGGCACGAGCGGCCGAGCACCACGTCCGGGCCCAGCAGGGCGCGGCACTGCGCGGTGGTCAGGTCGGTCTGGCCCGTGTGGAACACGTCCACCCCGGCCAGGGCGGCGACGCCGGCGCGGTCGTTGGCGGCCGAGAGCGCCCCGTGCTCCCGGGCCAGCGGGACGAGCGTGGCGAACGCGGCCAGCTCGACCGCCACGTCCACGGCCTTGTCCCGCACCTGGATCACGTCCACACCGCCGCGGAACGCCGCCGCGCAGAAGTCGGCGAACGCGGCCGTGTCGAGCGTGCCGTCCGGGCGCAGGAACCGCTGCAGGTCGGTGCAGACGTACAGCCGGGAGGCGGCGAGGCGGGCGCGGCGGCGCGCGCCGGGGCCGGTGCCGCCGTCGTCGCGGCCGGCCGCGGTCATCAGGAGCGGATCGGGGGAGTGCATGCGCCCACTGTGGCAGACTGGCCGCTGTTCCATGGGAGCCCGGGCCGCACACGCCGGGCTGAGAGGGCCGCAGGGGCGCACCGCGCCGGCGCGGCCGACCATCACCACTCGATGCGGGTCATGCCGCCGTGAGGAGGACCGGTCCGTGCACGTGGCCGTCGTCGGGGCCGGGATCATCGGCCTCACCGCCGCCGTGCGTCTGCGTGCCGCAGGCCACGCCGTCACCCTGATCGCCCCCGAGCTGGACGCCGCCGGGCGCCCGCACGCCGTGGCCGGGGCCACCCACGCCGCGGCGGGGATGCTCGCGCCGCTCGCCGAGACCCAGTTCAGCCAGGACGACCTCGCCCCGCTGCTGCAGGCCGGCTGGGAGGCCTACCCGGCCCTCGTGGACCTGCTCGCCGCCTTCACCGATGTGGAGACGGGCTTCCTCGCACAGGGCGCCTGGATCGTGGCCGCGGACCCCTCGGACGCCCGCGCCTGGGACCACGTGCTCGAGCACGCCTCGATCCTCGGTCGCCGGGTCGAGCCCGTCTCCGTCCGCGCGCTGCGCCGCGCCGAGCCCGCCCTGGCCCCGGGCCTGGCCGCCGGCTTCGACGCCCCGGACGACCATCAGGTGGACCCGCGACGGCTCGCCGCCGCCTGCGTCGCCGCCCTGCGCGCCGAGACCGGACCCGACGGCGGCCCGCTCCCGGTCGGCGCCGGACCCGCCGCCCGGTTCGTGGCCGGACGCGTCACCGCCGCCGGCCCGGAGGGCGAGGGGGTGCGCCTCACGCTGGCCGACGGGGGCGTCCTCACCGCCGACGGCGCGGTCCTCGCCGCGGGCCTGGGCCACCGCGGGATCGGCGGCGCGGCCACCGCCGTCGAGGTCCCGCTGCGCCCCGTCCACGGCGACGTGCTGCGTCTGCGGGTGCGCCCCGAGCAGCTGCTGCCGGGGGAGTCGCACCTGATCACCCGCACCGTCCGCGGCCTCGTCCACGGGCGCCAGGTCTACCTCGTGCCCCGCGCGGACGGCACCCTCGTGGTCGGCGCCTCGGCCCGCGAGGACGGCCTGGCCGGCACCTCCGCCGGGGCCGTGCTGGACCTGCTCGCCGACGCCGCCGCGATCCTGCCCGCCGTCCGCGAGTGCGAGCTGGTCGAGATCACCACCGCCGCCCGCCCCGGCACCCCCGACGACGCCCCGCGCGTGCTCGCCGTGCCCGAGGCTCCGGGCGCCGTCGTCGCCACCGGCTTCCACCGTCACGGGATCCTGCTCGCCCCCTGGGCGGCCGGGCGGATCCTCGAGCTGCTGCACGCCCGCCTGAAGGAGATCGCATGAGCACCCTCACCCTGACCCTCAACGGAGAGCCCGCCGAGCTGGCCGTGGCCACCGTCCGCGACGTCGTCGCGCACGTCACCGGGCGCGCGATCGGCGAGGACGGCGCCGCCGCGGATGGGCGGCGGCTCGGCGTGGCCGTGGCGGTCGGCGGCGAGGTCGTGCCCCGGTCGGCCTGGGCCACCCGGGCGCTGGCCGCCGGGGACGAGGTCGACGTCGTCACCGCGGTGCAGGGGGGCTGAGCGATGGCCGAGCACCGCACCCCGCCCGCCGCCCCCGCGATCCCGCCGCTGCGGATCGGCGGCTACGACCTGGCCTCCCGGCTCATCATGGGCACGGGCGGCATCACCGACCTCACCGCCCTGGAGGGCGCCCTCGTCGCCTCCGGCACCACGCTCACCACCGTGGCGCTGCGCCGCTGGTCCGCGGACACCCGTGACGGCCTGGTCGCGCTGCTGGACCGCCTCGGTATCGACGTGCTGCCCAACACCGCCGGGTGCTACACCGCCCGGGACGCCGTGCTCACCGCCCGGCTCGGCCGGGAGGCGCTCGAGACCGACCTCGTGAAGGTCGAGGTCATCGCCGACGAGCGCACCCTGCTGCCCGACGTCGTCGAGACCCTCGAGGCCACCGAGCGGCTCGCCGCCGACGGCTTCACCGTCCTGGCCTACACGTCGGACGACCCCGCCATGGCGCTGCGCCTCGAACAGGCCGGCGCCGCCGCCGTCATGCCGCTGGGCTCGCCGATCGGCTCGGGGCTGGGCATCCTCAACCGCGCACACCTGGAGCTGATCGTCTCCCGCGCCTCCGTGCCGATCGTGCTCGACGCCGGCGTGGGCACCGCCTCGGACGTCGCCCTGGCGATGGAGGCCGGCTGCGACGCCGTGCTCGCCGCCTCGGCGATCACGCGCGCCGCCGAGCCCGCCCGCATGGCCCACGCGTGCCGGCTCGCGCTCGAGGCGGGCTTCCACGCCCGCCGTGCCGGGCGCATCCCGCGCCGCGAGCACGCCCTGGCCTCCTCGCCGATGGCCGGGCGGGTCACGGCCGAGGAGGACGAGCGGTGACCGCCGCCCTGGACCCCGCCGCCCGCGAGCCCCGCGACCTCACCGCGCTGTCCGACACCCAGCTCGAGCGCTTCGCCCGCCACCTGAGCCTGGACGGCTTCGGCCCAGAGGCCCAGCTGGCGCTGCTGCGCTCCCGCGTCCTCGTGGTCGGCGCCGGCGGCCTCGGGGCGCCCGTGCTGACCTACCTCGCCGCCGCGGGCGTGGGGGAGGTCCACGTGATCGACGACGACGTGGTGGACCGTTCCAACCTGCACCGCCAGGTGATCCACGCCGAGGCGGACCTCGGCCGCCCCAAGACCGCCTCCGCCGCCGCGACGATGCGCGGCCTGCACCCCGAGGTGCGCGTGGTCGAGCACCGCGAACGCCTGACCGCGGCCAACGCGCTCGAGCGGGTCGGCGCCGTGGACCTCGTGCTCGACGGCACGGACAACTACGCGACCCGCTACCTCGTGGCCGACGCGTGCGAGATCGCCGGCGTGCCCGTGGTGTGGGGCGCGATCCTGCGGTTCGCGGGGCAGGTGAGCGTGTTCGCCCCGGGCGGGCCGCTGTACCGGGACGTGTTCCCGGAGCGTCCCGAACCCGGCGAGGTGCCCTCGTGCGCGCAGGCCGGGGTGCTCGGGGTGCTGCCCGGGATCATCGGCTCCCTCATGGCGGCCGAGGCGATCAAGCTGCTCTCCGGGGTGGGCGAGCCCCTGGTCGGGCGGCTGCTCTCCGTGGACGCCCTGACGATGCGCTTCCGTGAGCTGCGGCTCGTGCCCGACCCCGAGCGGACCCCCGTGACGGACCTGTCCGCCCACGCGGACCAGGCCCCCCGCCCGGACGACGCCGGCGCCCCCGGCTCGGCGGAGGCGTGCGGCGCCGCGGGCGGGGAGATCGCCCCCGCCGCGCTGGCCGCCCTGCTCGCCGACCCCGCCCGGGCCGCGTCCCTCACCCTGCTCGACGTCCGCGAGGACTGGGAGCGCCGCCTGCGCCGCGTCGAGGCCCCCGCGGCGGTGGCCGATCGACACGTCCCGCTCGAGGCCGTCCTCGCGGAGCCGGCGGCCCACGCGCCCGGGCAGGACCGCGTCCTGGTGGTCTACTGCGCCGCCGGAGCCCGCTCGGCCCGGGCGCGGGACGCCGTCGTCGGGGCCGACCCGAGCGCCGGCGGGCGCGTCCTGTCCCTCGCCGGCGGCCTCGCCGCCTGGCCCGCCTGACCCCCCCACCCCGACGAACCCTGCGAGATGGCCCCCACCGCGGGCCGGAGGGGCCATCTCGCAGGGTTCGTTCGCACGCGCACGGGCGCGGCGGCCCTTCCGTAGACTTGCGCGGGTGAAGCCCGAAGACCTCTCCGCCCTGCTGTCCGCTGTCCTCACCGACGCCGTCGATGCCGGTGACCTCCCCGCCGCGCTGCGGGAGGAGATCACCCCCGCGCGCGTGAAGGTGGAGCGACCCCGCAGCCGCGAGCACGGCGACTGGGCCACCAACGTCGCCCTCCAGCTGGGCAAGAAGGCCGGGATGGCCCCGCGCGACCTCGCCGGGCTCGTAGCCGAGCGCCTGACCGACAAGCCGGGCATCGCCGCCGTCGACGTCGCCGGCCCCGGCTTTCTCAACGTCACCCTGGACGCGGCCTCGGCCGGCGCCCTGGCCCGCGAGATCGTCGAGGCCGGCCCGGAGTACGGCCGCAACGACGCCCTGGCCGGGCACACCGTGAACATGGAGTTCGTCTCCGCCAACCCCACCGGCCCGCTGCACATCGGCCACACCCGCTGGGCCGCGCTGGGCGACGCGATCGCCCGCCTGCTGCGTGCCTCCGGCGCGGACGTCACCGCCGAGTACTACGTCAACGACGCCGGCAACCAGATGAACGTGTTCGCCGACTCGGTCCTCGCCCGCCTGCACGGCCGCGACGTCCCCGCGGGCGGCTACCCGGGCGCGTACGTGCAGGAGCTGGCCGACGCCGTCGCCCTCGAGCACCCGGACGTGCGCGAGCTGACGGAGGAGGCCGCCCGCCCGGTGGTCCGCGAGGCCGCGTACCGGCTCCAGATGCAGGACATCAAGGACACGCTCGCCGCCTTCGACGTGCACTTCGACGTGTTCACCTCGGAGCAGACGCTCCACGACTCCGGCGCGATCGACCAGGCCGTGCAGCGGCTGCGCGAACAGGGCCACATCGAGGACCGCGAGGGCGCCGTGTGGCTCAAGACCACCGACTTCGGCGACGACAAGGACCGCGTGCTCATCCGCGCCAACGGCGAGCCCACCTACTTCGCCGCCGACGCCGCCTACTACCTCCACAAGCGCGACCGCGGCTTCGAGGAGAAGGTGTACCTGCTCGGCGCCGACCACCACGGCTACGTGAACCGCCTCAAGGCGATCGCCGCCGCCGCCGGCGACGACCCGGCGACGAACATCGAGATCCTCATCGGCCAGCTCATCTCGGTCAACGGCGCGAAGCTCTCCAAGCGCGCCGGCAACATCATCGAGCTCAAGGACCTCGTGGAGTGGCTCGGCCGCGACGCCCTGCGCTACGACCTGGCCCGCTACCCCGCGGACTCGCCCCTGACGATCGACCCCGAGCTGCTGCGCTCCGCCACGAACGACAACCCCGTCTACTACGTGCAGTACGCCCACGCCCGCGCCTCGGGCGCGGCGCGCACCGCGCAGGCCCACGGCGTGGACCGCTCCGAGTTCGACGCCGCCCTGCTCACCCACGCCACCGAGTCGGAGCTGCTGGCCCAGCTGGCGGAGTTCCCGGCCGTCGTCGGCGCGGCGGCGCGCCTGCGCGAGCCGCACCGCGTGGCCCGCCACCTCGAGGTGATCGCCGGGGCCTACCACTCCTGGTACGCCGCCTGCCGCATCGTGCCCATGCCCACCGACGACGGCACGCCGCGTCCCGTCGAGACCCTCAACCGCACCCGCCTGTGGCTCAACGACGCCACCGCCCAGGTGCTGGCCAACGGCCTGGGCCTGCTCGGCGTGTCCGCCCCGGAGAAGATGTGAGCGCCCGGATGAGGACGCCGCAGCCCGCCCCGCCTCTCCCCGCTCGCCCCCGCCTGGCTCCCCGCGCCGGGGGACCCGGACGCGCTCGTGCCCGGCCTGTGGGCCGCCGGCGTGGACCGTGCCGTCGACGGCGAGCTCACCGTCCAGGGCCTGCGCGCGAGCGCGCTCGCCGCGGAGTTCGGCACGCCGCTGCTCGTGGTGGACGAGGACGACTTCCGCGCCCGCGCCCGCGCGTTCCGCGAGGGCTTCGACGCCGCGTTCGCCGACCTGTGCGGGGGAGCGGACGTCTACTACGCCGGCAAGTCCATGCTCACCCTCTCCACCGCCCGCTGGGCGGCCGAGGAGGGCCTGCGCGTGGACACCGCCTCCGGCGGCGAGCTGGCGATCGCGCTGGCCGCCGGCGTCGACCCGGCCCACATCGGACTGCACGGCAACAACAAGTCGGACGCCGAGCTGCGCTCCGCCCTCGAGGCGGGCGTGGGCCGGATCATCGTGGACTCGCTCGACGAGCTCACCCACCTGGCCGCGCTCGCGTCCGAGGCCGGCCGCCGCGCCCCCGTGATGCTCCGGCTGACCCCGGGCGTGCACGCGCACACCCACGACTTCATCGCCACCGCGCACGAGGACCAGAAGTTCGGCCTCTCCCTGGCCCCGGCCTCCACCGACCGGGACGGCAACGTGGCCGGCCGCTCGCCGGCCGCCGTCGCCGTGGCCGCGGCCCTGGCGGCCGAGTCGATCGACCTGCTGGGCGTGCACTGCCACATCGGGTCCCAGATCTTCGAGGCCGAGGGCTTCGGGCTGGCGGCCGGACGCGTGCTCGAGTTCCTCGCCGAGGTCAAGGCCGAGCACGGGGTGGAGCTGGCCGAGCTCGACCTCGGTGGCGGCCACGGCATCGCCTACACGGCCGTGGACGAGCCGCGCCCGGCCGCGGAGATCGCCGACGCCCTCGCCGACGACGTCCAGAAGACCGTCGAGCGCCTCGGCCTGAGGTGCCCGCGGGTCTCGCTCGAGCCGGGGCGGGCCATCTCAGGCCCCGCGGGCCTGACCCTCTACACGGTCGGGGTGACCAAGACCGTGGACGCGGACGCCCCCCACGGCGGCACGGCGGCCCGCCGCTACGTCGCCGTGGACGGCGGCATGTCCGACAACCCGCGTCCCGTGCTCTACGACGCCGACTACACCGCCGTCTCCGCGCGCCGCACCTCGGAGGCCGAGCCGGTGCTCTCCCGCGTGGTGGGCAAGCACTGCGAGTCCGGCGACATCCTCGTCCGCGACGTGTACCTGCGGGCCGACCTGGGCCGCGGCGACCTGCTGGCCGTGCCGGCCACGGGCGCGTACACGCACGTGATGTCCTCGAACTACAACGCGCTGGCCCGCCCGGCCGTCGTCGCGGTCTCCGGCGGGCAGGCGCGGGTGATCATCCGCCGCGAGACGCAGGAGGACCTGTTCGCCCGCGAGGCCGATCCGCGCCTCGCCCGCTGAGGACGCGGGCGAGGCGCACCCGGCCGTCGGCCTCGGGCCCGGGTGGGTCCGTCCCGCTCTGCGGACACCGAGTGTCGCGCGGTGGGACGGGCCGGGGCGCCACGCTAGATTCGAGGCCAGCCGAACCGCGCGATCGCGCGGCCCCGACCCCCACCCTGGATCACGGAGGACCATGCCCCAGCACACCGACGCCCCCACCGCACTCAAGGTCGCCCTGCTGGGCGGCGGGACCGTGGGGTCCCAGACCGCCCGGATCCTCACCGAGGACGCCGACATCCTGCGGGACCGCGTGGGCGCCGACCTCGAGCTCACGGGCATCGCGGTGCGGGACACGGGCGCGACGCGCGACTGGCAGGCGGACCCGGCGCTCTACACCACCGACGCCGAGGCGCTCGTGGACGGCGCGGACGTCGTCATCGAGCTGATGGGCGGCATCGAGCCGGCCCGCACCCTGATCCTGCGCGCCCTGGCCGCCGGCACGTCCGTGGTGACGGGCAACAAGGCGCTGCTGGCCCAGCACGGCGAGGAGCTGTACGCCGCGGCCGCCGCCACCGGCGCGCAGCTCAGCTTCGAGGCCGCCGTCGCCGGCGCCATCCCGATCCTGCGCCCGCTGCGCGACTCTCTGGGCGGCGACCGCGTCACCCGCGTGATGGGCATCGCCAACGGCACCACCAACTTCATCCTCGACCGGATGGACTCCGAGGGGGCGGACTTCGACGACGCCCTCGCCGAGGCCCAGCGGCTCGGCTACGCCGAGGCCGACCCGACCGCCGACGTCGAGGGCCACGACGCCGCCGCGAAGGCCGCGATCCTGGCGACCATCGCGTTCGGGGCGCCGTACACACTGGACCAGGTGGCCGTCGCGGGCATCACCGCGATCACGGCCGAGGACAACGCCGCCGCCGCGGAGGCGGGCTACGTCATCAAGCTGCTGGCGATCGCCGAGCGCGGCCGCGCCGCCGACGGCGCCGAGGGCGCGGTCCTGCGCGTGCACCCCACCCTGCTGCCGCGGGAGCACCCGCTGGCCTCCGTGCGCGGGGCGTTCAACGCCGTCTTCGTGGAGGCCGACAACGCCGGCGAGCTCATGTTCTACGGTCCCGGCGCCGGCGGCGCCCCCACCGCCTCCGCGGTGATGGGCGACGTCGTCTCGATCGCCCAGCGCATCGTGCGCGGCGGCCCGGCGCGCCTGCGCACCCCCGTCACCGCCCTGCCCGCCCTGGACCCGGCCGAGGCCCACACCTCCTTCATGGTCGTGCTGCGCGCGGCGGACCAGCCCGGCGTGCTGCGCCGCGTCGCCGGGGTGTTCGAGGAGCACGGCGTCTCCATCGAGACGCTGCGCCAGGTCCCATCTGAGCGCGAGGACGCCCCCGGCGCGTCCCTGCGGCTGATCACCCACCGTGCGCGGCAGCGCGACCTCGACGCCACCGTCGAGGCGCTCGCCGCCCTGGACGTCGTCCACGAGGTCGCGTCCGTCCTCCGAGTCGAAGGGAACTGACCCATGGCACACCAGTGGCGCGGCGTCGTCCGCGAGTACGCCGACCGCCTGCCCGTCACCGAGGACACGCGCGTGATCACCCTCGGCGAGGGCGGCACCCCGCTCATCCACGCCCCCCACCTCTCCGAGCTGGTGCAGGGCACCGTGCACGTGAAGTTCGAGGGCATGAACCCGACCGGCTCCTTCAAAGACCGCGGCATGACCATGGCGATCACCGCGGCCGTCGCGGACGGTGCGAAGGCCGTCGTCTGCGCGTCCACCGGCAACACCTCCGCCTCGGCGGCGGCCTACGCCGCGCAGGCCGGGATCACGTGCGCCGTGCTCGTGCCTGAGGGGAAGATCTCGATGGGCAAGATGTCCCAGGCCGTGGCCCACGGCGCGGAGATCCTCCAGGTGCAGGGCAACTTCGACGACTGCCTCGAGGTGGCCCGCAAGCTGGCCGAGAACTACCCCGTGTTCCTCGTGAACTCCGTCAACCCGGCCCGCATCGAGGGGCAGAAGACCGGCGCGTTCGAGGTCGTGGACACCCTCGGCGACGCCCCGGACTACCACCTGCTGCCCGTGGGCAACGCGGGCAACATCACCGCGTACTGGAAGGGCTACCGCGAGTACGCCGCCCCCTACGTGAACCCGCACGAGGGCGCCTCGGACGCCGAGCTGCCCGCGGTGGCCACGAAGACCCCCGTGATGTGGGGCTTCCAGGCCGCGGGCGCCGCCCCGATCGTCCAGGGCCACCCCGTGACCGACCCGGACACGATCGCCACCGCCATCCGGATCGGCAACCCGGCCTCGTGGGAGCAGGCCGAGGCCGCCCGCGACGAGTCCGGCGGGATGATCGACTCCGTCACGGACGAGGAGATCCTCGAGGCCCATCGCTGGCTCTCCGCGAAGGAGGGGGTGTTCGTCGAGCCCGCCTCCGCCGCCGGCGTCGCCGGGCTGCTCAAGCACCACGCCGCCGGGAACGTGCCGGCCGGCAAGAGCTGGGTCATCACCGTCACCGGCCACGGCCTCAAGGACCCGCAGTGGGCCCTGCGCGGCGCCGACGGCGCCGACGTGACCCCGCGCTCGGTGCCGTTCGACGTGGTCACCGTCGCCCAGGCCCTCGGCCTGAGCTGAGCCATGGCCGCACCGCAGCCGCTGGCGCCCGGGACCGCCGCGTCCGTCTCCGTCCCCGCCACCTCCGCCAACCTCGGCCCCGGCTTCGACTCGATGGGCCTGGCCCTGGAGCTGCGCGACGAGGTGACGCTCACGGTCGTGGCGGGCCCCGACGTCGCGGAGGTCGTGGGGGAGGGGGAGGCCACCCTGCCGCGGGACGGCGCGCACCTGATCCTGCGCCTGGCGCACGAGCACCTGCGGGACCGCGGGTTCACCGCGCCGGGGCTGCACCTGCGCGCCGTGAACCGGATCCCGCACGCCCGCGGGCTCGGCTCGTCCGCGGCCGCCGTCGTCGCGGCCTACGCCGCGGCCGAGGCCCTGCTGCCGGCCGCGCTGCGCCGGGCGCCCGCGGACCTGCTCGAGGCGGCCACCCGCTTCGAGGGGCACCCGGACAACGTCGCCCCCGCGCTCGTGGGCGGGGCCACCGTCTCCTGGACCCGTGACGACGTCCCCGGCCCGGCCACGGCGCGGCTGCGGCTGCACGAGCGCGTGGTGCCGGTGGTCGCGATCCCGGACACCGAGCTGTCCACCCACGTCGCCCGGGGCGTGCTGCCCGCCGAGGTGCCCCACGCCGTGGCGGCGGCCCAGGCCGGCCGTGCCGCGCTGCTCGTCCACGCGCTGGCGGAGGACCCCGCGCTGCTGCCGGCCGCCACACGGGACTGGCTGCACCAGGAGCCGCGCGCCGTGACCATGCCGGCCAGCGCCGCACTGGTCGCGGGGCTGCGCGAGCGCGGCCACGCCGCCGTCGTCTCCGGCGCGGGTCCCACGGTGCTCGCGCTGTGCGACGGCGTCCAGGCGGCCGAGCACGCCGCGGAGGCGGCGCGTGCTCTGACGGCGGACGGGGCGGCCGCCTGGCGCGTGCTGGTGCCGTGCGTGGCCGTGGACGGTGTTAGGGTGGAATCACTCCACCACGGCTGACCCCACCGCCTCGCGCGGCCCGGGTCTCCGGTGCCCGGGCCTGCGACGGCCGGACGCACCGTGCGCCGTCGGCCGGAACCCCGCCGCGATCCATCCCGTGCTACGCACGGCCGAATGCGGGACCCCCTCCGGCTCGGTCGAGTCCGGACGCCTCCGCCCCGTCACGCAGCGACTGCGCACGATCAGGGGAGGCGCCACTGCTGAGTTCACACCATGAAACCCGGTTTTCTGGGGCGCCGCTGCGCGGCCCGACCGGATGCACACCGCAGCCCGACGCGCCACGCGCCGCCGGGCCGCATTCGAGGGAGAAGGAACCTTCGTGACCGAATCCACGGAACAGACCACGCCGACGAACGGCGGTGGCCTGGCCTCGCTCAAGCTCGCCCAGCTCCAGGCCCTGGCCTCCCAGCTCGGCATCGCCGGCGGCTCGCGCATGCGCAAGGCCGACCTGGTGACCGCGATCTCCGACCACCAGCGCGGCGGCTCCGTGGCGGACCGCGACGCCGCCGAGCGCGCGGCCCAGGCCCCCGCGGCCCCCGCCGCCGAGGCCGTCCCGGCGGCCGCGTCCTCTCAGGACGCCGCCCCGGCCGCCGAGCGCCCGGCCCGCCGCCGCTCGCGCCGCGCCGACGCCGACACCTCCGCTCCGGCCGCCGTCGCCCAGGACGGGCAGCCCCAGGCCGAGGCCCGCGAGGCCCAGACCGAGCAGGCCCCCCGGGAGACCGCCTCGGACCAGGATCGGTCCGGGGGGTCCGAGACCCGCGACGAGGGCGAGGACCGCCCGCAGTCCGAGCGCCGTTCCCGCGGCCGCCGCCGCGCCGGCGACGACGACGCCCAGCAGGGTCAGGACCGTCGCTCCGACGGCGCCCAGGGCGAGGACGGCGCCGACGCGGACCGCCGCGGCGACCGGGAGGACCGTGATGACAACGGGCGCGAGAACGGCCGCGGCCGCAACGGCCGCAACGGGCGGGACCGCGACAACGGCCGCGACCGCGAGAACGGCCGCGACCGCGAGAACGGCCGCGAGAACAATCGGGACCGTGAGAACGGCCGCGACGGCTCCCGCGAGCAGCGCGGCGACAAGTCCGAGGACGGCGGCCGGGGCGACGGCGGACGCGGGGACCGCAGCCGCCGCGACGACCGCGACGACGAGGGCGGCCGCAACCGTCGCAACCGCCGCAACCGCAACGAGCGCGGCCGCAACCGCCGTGGCCGCGGCGGCCCCGAGGTCGACGAGACCGAGCTGACCGAGGACGACGTCCTGCAGCCCGTGGCCGGCATCCTCGACGTGCTGGACAACTACGCGTTCGTCCGCACCTCCGGCTACCTGCCGGGCCCGAACGACGTCTACGTCTCCCTGGCCATGGTGAAGAAGTACGGTCTGCGCAAGGGCGACGCCGTCGTCGGCGCGATCCGCGCCCCGCGCGACGGCGAGAAGCAGCAGCACCACGGTGGCGGCTCCAACCGTCAGAAGTTCAACGCCCTGGTGAAGATCTCCTCGGTCAACGGTCAGCCCGCCGTCGAGCACCCGCAGCGCGTGGAGTTCGGCAAGCTCGTGCCCCTGTACCCGCAGGAGCGCCTGCGCCTGGAGACCGATCCCAAGCTGATCGGCCCCCGCGTGATCGATCTGGTCAGCCCCATCGGCAAGGGCCAGCGTGGCCTCATCGTCTCCCCGCCCAAGGCCGGCAAGACGATGATCCTGCAGTCGATCGCCAACGCGATCAAGACGAACAACCCCGAGGTCCACCTCATGATGGTGCTCGTCGACGAGCGCCCCGAGGAGGTCACCGACATGCAGCGGTCGGTGGACGGCGAGGTCATCGCCTCCACGTTCGACCGCCCGGCGGACGACCACACCACTCTCGCCGAGCTGGCCATCGAGCGCGCCAAGCGCCTCGTGGAGATGGGCCGCGACGTCGTCGTGCTGCTCGACTCCATGACCCGCCTGGGCCGCGCCTACAACCTGGCCGCCCCGGCCTCGGGCCGCATCCTCTCCGGCGGTGTTGACTCCTCGGCGCTGTACCCGCCGAAGAAGTTCTTCGGCGCCGCCCGCAACATCGAGAACGGCGGCTCGCTGACCATCCTGGCCACCGCGCTGGTCGAGACCGGCTCGCGCATGGACGAGGTGATCTTCGAGGAGTTCAAGGGCACCGGCAACATGGAGCTGCGCCTGTCCCGCCACCTCGCGGAGCGCCGCATCTTCCCGGCGGTGGACGTCAACGCGTCCGGCACCCGCCGCGAGGAGGCCCTGCTCTCGCAGGAGGAGGTCAAGATCATGTGGAAGCTGCGCCGGGTGCTCTCCGGCCTCGAGCAGCAGCAGGCCCTCGACCTGCTCACCAACAAGATCAAGGACACCGCGTCCAACGCCGAGTTCCTCATGCTGGTCTCCAAGACCACGCTGGGGTCCAAGGGCGACGACTGACCGTCCCGTCGCACGGCCCCGTCCCGCCCGGGGGAGCTCGTCTCCGCCGGACGGGGCGGGGCCGTCCGCGTCGGACAGCCCGGCCCGCTGAGGCCGGAGGAGGAGAGGCACGCACGTGTTCGATTCGGACCAGCGGCGCGAGGCCGTGGATCGGCTCCTGGCGGAGCATCGCGAGCTGACGGCGCGCCTGTCCGACCCGGCGGTGCACCAGGACCCGGCACTCGCCCGGCGGCTGAACCGGCGGTTCGCCGAGCTCGGCGCCGTGGTGACGGCCCACCGCGCCTGGTCGGCGGCCGCGGAGGAGCTGGCCGACGCGCGGGAACTGGCCGCGGCCGGCGACGACGACGCGGCGGCCTTCGCGGCCGAGGTGCCCGGTCTGGAGGCGGCCGAGGCGGAGGCCGCCGAACGGCTGCGCCGGCTGCTGATCCCGCGCGACCCCGACGACGCGCGCGACGTGATCCTCGAGATCAAGGGCGGCGAGGGCGGCGAGGAGGCGGCCCTGTTCGCCGGCGACCTGCTGCGCATGTACCTGCGCTACGCCGAGTCCCGGGGCTGGAAGACGGAGGTCCTCTCCGCCACGCACTCCGACCTGGGCGGCTACAAGGACGTCCATGTGGCGGTGCGGGGGAGCGCGGCCGACCCGGCCGACGGCGTCTACGCCCGGCTCAAGTTCGAGGGCGGCGTGCACCGCGTGCAACGCGTGCCCGTCACCGAGTCCCAGGGCCGCATCCACACCTCCGCCGCCGGCGTGCTCGTGCTGCCCGAGGTGGACGCCCCGGACGAGGTCCACCTCGATCCGAACGACCTCAAGGTGGACGTCTTCCGCTCCTCCGGGCCGGGCGGCCAGTCCGTCAACACGACCGACTCCGCGGTGCGCCTGACGCACCTGCCCACGGGGATCGTCGTCTCCATGCAGAACGAGAAGTCCCAGATCCAGAACCGCGAGGCCGCGCTGCGCGTGCTGCGGTCGCGGCTGCTCGAGCGGCAGCGGGCGGAGCAGGACGCCGAGGACTCCGCGGCGCGCGCCGCGCAGGTGCGCACCATGGACCGCTCGGAACGCATCCGCACCTACAACTTCCCGGAGAACCGGATCGCGGACCACCGCACCGGCTACAAGGCGCACAACCTCGACGCGGTCCTCGACGGCGACCTCGAGGCCGTGATCGCCTCCTGCCTCGCCCTCGACGAGCAGCGGCGGCTCGCCGCGCTGGGCGGGGACGCGTGAGCGCACCGGCCTGGTCCGCGCTGCTGCGCGACGCCGCCGCCCGCCTGACCGCGGTGGGCATCGACTCACCGCGCGTGGACGCCGAGCTGCTGCTGGCCCACGTGCTCGGCCTCGACCGCGGCGCGCTGCTGGCCCGGGTGTTCGCCGGTGCCGTGGCCGAGCCCGCGCAGGCGGCGGCGTTCGAGGCGCTCGTCGGACGCCGCGCCGCCCGCGAGCCCGTCCAGCACCTGACCGGCGTCGCGCACTTCCACGGGCTCGACCTCGCGGTCGGCCCGGGCGTCTTCATCCCGCGGCCGGAGACCGAGCTGCTCGTGGAGACCGTTGTGGCCGACCTGGCCGCGCGGCCGGCGGCGGGCGTCGTGGTGGACCTGTGCACCGGCTCCGGCGCGATCGCCGCGGCTGTCGCGGCGTGGGGCGAGGCGCGGGGCCGCGCGCTCGCCGTCACCGCCGTCGAGCTCGACCCGACGGCGGCCGACTGGGCCCGGCGGAACCTCGCCCCGCGCGGGGTCGACCTGCGACAAGGCGACGCCCTTGTCGCATGCCCCGACCTCGAGGGCCGCGTGGACGTCGTCGTGAGCAACCCGCCCTATGTGCCCGAGGCCGAGGTGCCCGCCCAGCCCGAGGCCCGACTGGACCCGGCGCGGGCGCTCTACGGCGGGGACACGCCCGGGCTGCGGATCCCGCGGGCCATCGCGCACCGGGCGGCGGGCCTGCTCGCCCCGGGCGGCCTCTTCGCCATGGAGCACCACGAGACGCAGGGCCCGGCGCTCCTGGCCGCCCTCGACGCGGACCCCCGGTTCACGGGCGTCCGCGTGCACCCGGACCTCACCGGACGAGACCGGTTCCTGACGGCGCGCCGGTCCTGCGAAGCCGCGGCGGGCGCGGAGGTGGAAGAATGACCGACGTGAGTGACTTCATCGACGTCTCGGATCCGGCCGCCCTCGAGGATGCCGTGGCCCGCGCCCGCGAGGTCCTCGCGGACCGCGGCTGCGTGGTCCTGCCCACGGACACCGTCTACGGCATCGGAGCGGACGCGTTCTCCCCGCTGGCCGTGGCCGTGCTGCTGGCCGCCAAGGGCCGTGGCCGCACCATGCCGCCGCCCGTGCTCATCGCGGACCGCCGCGTCATGGCCGGCCTCGCGTACGACGTGCCGGAGGAGGCCGAGGCCCTCGCCGGGCGCTTCTGGCCCGGCGCCCTCACGCTCATCCTCAAGTCCCAGCCCACGCTGACCTGGGACCTCGGCGAGACCCGCGGCACCGTCGCCCTGCGCGTGCCCGACGACGCGGTGGCCCGCGAACTGCTCTACGCCGTCGGCCCCATGGCCGTCTCCAGCGCGAACCGCACCGGCATGGACGCCGCCACCACCGCCGACGCCGCCCGCTCGATGCTGGGGGAGTCCGTGGCCCTCTACCTCGACGCCGGCCCCCGCGAGAGCCGGGATCCCTCGACGATCGTGGACTGCACCGTCACCCCGTTCCGCGTGGCCCGGCAGGGCTCCGTGCCCCTGGAGGAGCTGCGCGCGGTGGTGCCGGACCTGCTCGCCGAGGGCGAGGAGCCGCCGGTCGCCGCCGAGCGGATCGCGGCCGCCGACGACGCCGCCGCGGCGCGCCCCGCCGACCGGGAGGCCTGACCGGCCCCCATGCGCGCGTATCTCGTCCTGGTCATGGTCACGGCCGTCGCCTGCGGGGCCCTGACGCCCCTCATGCGCCGGCTGGGGCTGGGCGCGCGCGTGTTCACCCCGCTGCGCCAGCGGGATGTGCATCGGCACCCCGTGCCGAAGCTGGGCGGCGTGGCCATGGCCGCGGCCGTGCTGGTGGGATTCGCCGTCGGGGGAGTCGTGCCGTTCCTCCAGGGGATCTACGCGGACGACGCCGCGATGCGCGGGCTCCTGGTCGCCGTCGCCGTCGTGCTCGTCGTGGGCATCGCCGACGACATGTGGGACCTGCGCTGGTGGGTGAAGATGGCCGGCCAGGTGCTGGCCGGACTCGCGGTGGCCCTGGGCGGGATCCGCATCGAGGCGATGCCGGTGGGCTGGATCCCGGTGGGGAACGAGACCACGCAGGTCATCCTCACGGTGTTCGCCGTGGTGCTGACGATGAACGCGATCAACTTCGTGGACGGTCTGGACGGCCTGGCGGCGGGCGTCGCGCTGATCGGCGGCTCGGCCTTCTTCGTCTACTCGTATCTGCTGACGCGGACCATCAACCAGTTCGACTACGCCAACCTCGCCACCCTGCTCATGGCCCTGCTCGTCGGCGCGTGCGTGGGCTTCCTGCCGTGGAACCTGTCCCCGGCCCGCATCTTCATGGGCGAGGTGGGGGCCATGCTCATCGGCCTGCTGATGGCCGCGGCCGCGGTCGCCGTGACCGCCGACGTCAACGCCCTGGACGGGATGCGCTTCCGCAACGTCCCCGCCTACATGCCGATCCTGCTGCCCGTCGCCGTCCTCGCCCTGCCGCTCGCGGACCTCGCCCTGGCCGTGCTGCGGCGCACGGCCAAGGGCACCAGCCCCTTCTCGGCGGACCGCGGGCACCTGCACCACAAGCTCGTGGACGGCGGCTACACCCAGGCGCAGGCCGTCGCGCTGCTCTGGCTCTGGGCGTTCCTCGTGGCATGGGGCGCGGTGTCCCTGAACTTCGTGGACCACATGATCGTCCTGCCCGTGCTCGCCGTGGCCCTGGCCGGAGCCGGCTACCTCACCCTGCATCCGATCGTGGAGCGCCGTCGCGCGGACCGGCACGACGCCGCGGCCCACCCGGACGAGCGGGGGGACGCGTGACCGGGGCGGGCGGCCGCCGACGCCGGCGCCGCTGGGAGAACCGCCGCGGCTGGTGGGGGATCCTCGGGTGGTCCCTGACCGCGGCGGGGGCTGCCCTGGCGATCACGTGCGCCGCGTGGCTGCTCTCCGTCGGCGGGGAGGCGGCCGGGAGCGCCCTGCTGGGCGGCGGCGCGGTGCTCGCGCTCTCGGCGCTCACCGGGGCGACGACGGCACTCGTGTGGGACCGGGCGCGCGAGGCGGCGCTGCCGGTCAGCGTGGGGCTGTTCGTGCTCAAGATCGCGGTGTTCGCGGTGCTGCTGGGGGTCCTGCCCCGCCCCGGCTGGGTCCGGGCGGACGCGGCGGCGATCGCCGCCCTCGTGACGATCCTCGTCTGGCAGGCCGCGGAGGTCCTCGTCTTCGCGCGGACCCGCCGCGGGATCTACACCGACTGACCCGCCCGAGGGGCGAAGACACCGAGCCGGGGGCCATGTCGTGGGCCCCTTCTGCGGTACGGAGCACGGGTCACCGTTTGGTATCGTTGGCGGCGAACACTTCGACGGCGCCCACCTGCCGCCATCCGTGTCTCGCATCGCACCGGTACCCCCGCAATGTCGCGGCGCCCGCCTGTGGTCCGGGGACGAGGCTGCGGTCCCGTCGACTGCATCACTTCGGAGAGGAACCGCGTGCTGACCCTCGTGCTGGCCAACGCATCATTCGTGCCCCCCACCATCTCTGATGGTCACCTCCCGGAGATCTTCCCCTGGGGTGCGGAGTACGGCACCGGCTTCGGCAAGCAGATGCTGCTCGTCCTGCTCTCCGTAGTGCTCATCACCGCCTTCTTCGCGTGGGCCATGCGCCGTCCCCGGCTCGTGCCCGGCAAGGCCCAGTGGCTCGCCGAGTCCGGCTACTCCTTCGTCCGGAACGACATCGCGAAGGACATCCTGGGCGAGAAGAACTTCAAGCAGTGGGTCCCGCTGCTCTTCTCCATCTTCTTCTTCGTGCTGCTGAACAACCTGTTCGGCGCCATCCCGGTGCTGCAGCTGCCGACCTTCTCCCACGCGGGCGCCGCCTACGGCCTGGCCCTCATCGTCTACGCGATCTGGATCGGCGTCGGCATCAAGCGCCACGGCGTGCGCTACCTGAAGCTGGCCGTCGTGCCCTCGGGTGTGCCCGGCTGGATCCTGCCGCTGCTCGTGCCGCTGGAGATCATCTCCAACTTCATCGTGCGCCCGCTGACCCACTCCCTGCGTCTGATGGCCACCATGCTCTCTGGCCACATGATCGTGATGCTCGCCGGCGCCGGTGCCGCCTACCTGATCACGCAGACCGGCAGCCTGGCCCTGCAGGGCACCGGCATCCTGGTCATCCTCGGCTCGGTGGCCCTGTACTTCCTCGAGCTGCTGATCATGTACCTGCAGGCCTTCGTCTTCACGCTGCTGACCGCGATCTACATCCAGGGCGCGATCGACGCGAACGACCACTGATCTTCCGGGGCCGCCTCGGGCACGACCCAGGCGGCCGCGGTACGGCGGGAGAGCCCGCCACCAGTCTTCCCGGCCCTCCGCAGGAGGACCACCCGGGAGGCCGACCCTCCACAACCCGGCCGGACACCTCGGCCTCGTGAAAGGAACACCATGGAACTGCACGGTTCGCTCAACATGATCGGCTACGGCCTCGCCGCCATCGGCTCCGCCATCGGCGTGGGCCTGATCTTCGCCGCCTACATCAACGGCGTCGCCCGTCAGCCGGAGGCCCAGCGCATCCTGCAGCCGATCGCCCTCCTGGGCTTCGCGCTCGCCGAGGCCCTCGCCATCCTGGGCCTCGTCTTCGCCTTCGTCATCGGCGCCTGACGCGCCGCGTCCACGGAGCGCCCGCACGGTGAGACCGTCGGTGCTCCATCTCCACAGGACTCTTGACCGAAGGATGGTTGAAACATGATCAGCAACGGACTGATCCTCGCGGCGGCTGAGGGGGCCAACCCCCTGATCCCCAACCCGTGGGAGATCCTCGTCGTCGTGGTGGGCTTCGCCCTGCTCATGTTCATCGTCATCAAGTTCATCGTCCCGACCCTCGAGAAGTCCTACCAGGACCGTGTCGAGGCGATCGAGGGCGGTCTGGCCAAGGCTGAGAAGGCCCAGGCCGAGGCGAACGCGATGATGGCGGACTACGAGTCGCAGCTGGCGGACGCCCGCACCGAGGCGAACCGCATCCGCGAGGATGCCCGCACCGAGGCCGCCGAGATCGTGGCCGAGGCGCGCGAGCGCGCGACCGCCGAGGCGACGCGCATCTCCGAGCAGGCGCAGGCGCAGATCGCCGCCGAGCGTCAGCAGGCCGCCGCGCAGCTCAAGGGCGAGGTCGGCTCGCTGGCCACGACCCTGGCCGGCAAGATCGTGGGCGAGTCCCTCGAGGACGACGCCCGCTCGCAGCGCGTGGTCGACCGCTTCCTGGCTGACCTGGACCGTCACCAGAGCGCAGGTGTCGCCGAATGATGACGGGCGCATCGAGGGACTCCCTGGCCGCCTCCCTGGAGGCCGTCGGTCCGGTGCTGGACGAGGGCGGCGTGGCCCTGGCACGCGAGCTGTTCGGCGCGCTGGACGTGGTGGACGAGCACGGCGCGCTGCGCCGCGCCCTGACCGACCCCGCCTGGACCACCGAGCGCCGTCACGGCCTCGTCGACTCGCTGTTCGGCGCCCGGGTGACCCCCGGTGCACTGCAGGTCCTGAAGGACCTGGCCGGCCGCCGCTGGTCGGCGGAGCGCGATCTCGGGGACGCCCTCGAGACGGTGGCCGCGCACGCGGCCGCCGCGGAGGCCGCACGCGGCGGACACGCGGGCCTGGCCGCCCTCTCGGGCGAGCTGCTGGCCTTCAACCGCACGGTGGAGGACTCGCACGAGGTGCAGCGGGCGCTCACCGATCAGCACGCACCCCTCGAGGCACGGGCCGCTCTGGCCGGTCGTCTCCTGGGCGAGTCGGCCAGCCCGGCCGGCCGACTGCTGGTCGAGCGCGCCGTCTCGGCCCCGCGCGGCCTGAAGCCGTCGGCCGCCGTCCGCAAGGCCGCGGACGTCGTCGCCGAGCGGCAGCGCCAGTGGATCGCCGAGGTGACCGTGGCCCGGCCGCTCGAGGCCGAGCAGCAGGAGCGGCTGGCCCTGGGCCTGCGCCGCGCCTTCGGCCGCGATCTCGTCATGGACGTGACGGTGGACCCCCACGTGGTGGGCGGCATCCGCGTCCAGGTCGGCGACGACGTCGTCGACGGGTCCATGGCCTCGCGCCTCCACGACCTCCAGCGGCGGATGGCCGGCTGACGCCGGCTCCCGCCCGCATCCGGAACACCCACGAACGTAAGCATCATCGTCACGTCGATGATCACCAAGCACAGAGAGCAGGGACTGCAGATGGCCGAATTGACCATCAACGCTGACGATGTCCGCAATGCCTTGAATGATTTCGCGGCATCGTACGAACCGTCGGGCACCGATCGCACCGAGGTCGGCCGTGTCATCTCCGCGGCGGACGGCATCGCTCGTGTGGAGGGTCTGCCCTCCGTCATGGCGAACGAGCTGCTGCGCTTCGAGAACGGCATCCAGGGCCTGGCCCAGAACCTCGACACCCGCGAGATCGGTGTCGTCGTCCTCGGCGAGTTCCAGGAGATCCGCGAGGGCATGGAGGTGCAGCGCACCGGCGAGATCCTCTCCGTTCCGGTGGGCGACGCCTTCCTGGGCCGCGTGGTGGACCCACTGGGCCAGCCCATCGACGACCTGGGCCCGATCGAGGCCGAGGGCCGCCGTGCCCTCGAGCTGCAGGCGCCGACCGTGACCGAGCGCAAGTCGGTCCACGAGCCGCTGCAGACCGGCATGAAGGCCATCGACGCCATGATCCCGATCGGCCGTGGCCAGCGTCAGCTGATCATCGGTGACCGCCAGACCGGCAAGACCGCGATCGCCGTCGACACGATCCTCAACCAGAAGGCCAACTGGGAGTCGGGCGACGTCGAGAAGCAGGTCCGCTGCGTCTACGTGGCCGTGGGCCAGAAGGCCTCCACCATCGCCGGCGTCCGCGCCACGCTGGAGGAGCACGGCGCCCTGGAGTACACCACCATCGTGGCCTCCCCGGCGTCCGACCCGGCCGGCTTCAAGTACCTCGCCCCCTACGCCGGCTCGGCCATCGGCCAGCACTGGATGTACGGCGGCAAGCACGTGCTGATCATCTTCGATGACCTGTCGAAGCAGGCCGAGGCCTACCGCGCCGTCTCCCTGCTGCTGCGCCGCCCGCCGGGCCGCGAGGCCTACCCGGGCGACGTCTTCTACCTGCACTCCCGGCTCCTCGAGCGCTGCGCCAAGCTCTCGGACGAGATGGGCGCAGGCTCGATGACCGGCCTGCCGATCATCGAGACCAAGGCGAACGACGTGTCGGCCTACATCCCGACCAACGTCATCTCCATCACCGACGGCCAGATCTTCCTGCAGTCGGACCTGTTCAACGCCAACCAGCGTCCTGCCGTGGACGTGGGCATCTCGGTGTCCCGCGTGGGCGGCGCCGCCCAGGTCAAGGCCATGAAGAAGGTCTCCGGCACGCTGAAGCTGGACCTGGCGCAGTACCGCGACCAGCAGGCGTTCTCCATGTTCGCCTCCGACCTGGACCCGGCCACCCGCCGCCAGCTCGCCCGCGGTGAGCGCCTCATGGAGCTGCTCAAGCAGCCGCAGTACTCGCCCTACCCGGTCGAGGAGCAGGTCGTGTCCATCTGGGCCGGCTCCAAGGGCCACCTCGACGAGGTGCCGGTGCAGGACGTGCTGCGCTTCGAGCGCGAGTTCATCGACCACCTGCGTCGCCACACCTCCGTCCTGACCGACATCGCCTCCACCGGCAAGCTCGAGGACGGCACCGTGTCCGCGCTCGAGTCGGCCGTCGCCGAGTTCTCCAAGGGCTTCCAGTCCTCCGAGGACGGCGGCGTGCAGGCCGGCCACGAGGAGCACCGCGCGATCGAGCAGGACCAGGTCGCGCAGGAGCAGATCACCAAGCAGAAGCGCTGACCGCCGGTCGGTGAGGGAGCGGTCCGGCGTCGGACCCCACGGGGACGACGCCGGGCCGCCCTCCCGCCAGGGAAAGGACCACCATGGGAGCCCAGATCCGGGTCTACCGTCAGAAGATCGCGTCGACGTCGTCGATGAAGAAGATCTTCAAGGCGATGGAGCTGATCGCCACGTCTCGCATCACCAAGGCACGTGAGCGCGTCAGCGCGTCGCTGCCCTACGCGAACGCGATCACCCGCGCCGTCTCGGCCGTGTCGAGCCAGCACGACATCGATCATGTCCTCACCACGGAGCCCGAGAACCCGACCCGGGCGGCCGTGCTCATCATGTCCTCGGACCGCGGCCTCGCCGGTGCGTACTCCGCGAACGTGCTGCGCAAGGCCGAGCAGCTCCTCGCCCGCCTCGGCGAGGAGGGCAAGGACGTGGACGTGTACGTCGTCGGCCGCAAGGCGCAGACGTACTTCGACTTCCGCGGCCGCGGCTACAGGAAGCTGTGGACCGGTCAGACGGACGCCCCCGTCGCCGAGCGCGCCGCCGAGATCGGCGAGGTGCTCGTGGATGCGTTCCTCACGGACACGGCGGACGGCGGCGTGGACGAGATCCACGTCGTGTTCACCGAGTTCGTCTCGCTCGTGAAGCAGAACCCCCACGTGGTGCGTCTGCTGCCCCTCGAGGTCGTCGAGGAGGAGGCCGCCACCGCCGAGGACGTGCTGCCGCTCTACGAGTACGAGCCGGACGCGGAGGAGGTCCTCGACGCGCTGCTGCCCAAGTACATCGAGTCGCGCATCTTCAACGCGATGCTGCAGTCGGCGGCCTCGGAGCTCGCCAACCGTCAGCGCGCCATGAAGTCGGCGGGCGACAACGCCACGAGCCTCATCAAGGACTACACCCTCCTGATGAACAACGCCCGTCAGGCCGAGATCACCCAGGAGCTCACCGAGCTCATCGCGGGCGCGGACGCGCTCAACAACTCCTGAGCCCGTTCGGGACTCACCAGACTCGCCATCCACACACGATAGAAGTGAGAGAGATGACTGCCACCATCACTGACCAGGGCACCGGGACCCCCACCGGCGGTGCCACCGGACGCGTGTCACGCGTCATCGGCCCCGTGATCGACGCCGAGTTCCCGGCCAACGCGATGCCGGAGATCTACAACGCGCTGACCACCGAGATCGACCTCAACGGCCAGCGCCGCACGGTCACCTTCGAGGTCGCCCAGCACCTCGGCGACAACATGGTCCGCGCCATCTCCCTGCAGTCCACCGACGGCCTGGTGCGCGGCACCGACGTCGTGGACACCGGCGCCCCCATCTCGGTGCCGGTCGGCGACGCCGTGAAGGGCCACATCTTCAACGTGCTCGGCGAGACCCTGGACATGCCCGCCTCGCAGCTGCAGGCCGAGGACCGCTGGCCGATCCACCGCCCGGCCCCGAACTTCGCGTCCCTCGAGGGCTCCACCGAGATGCTGGAGACCGGCATCAAGGTCATCGACCTGCTGACCCCCTACATCAAGGGCGGCAAGATCGGCCTGTTCGGCGGCGCCGGCGTGGGCAAGACCGTGCTCATCCAGGAGATGATCACCCGTGTGGCCCGCAACTTCGGCGGCACCTCCGTGTTCGCCGGCGTCGGCGAGCGCACCCGTGAGGGCAACGACCTCTGGGTCGAGATGGACGAGGCGGACGTCCTGAAGGACACCGCCCTCGTGTTCGGCCAGATGGACGAGCCGCCGGGCACGCGTCTGCGTGTGGCCCTGTCCGCGCTGACCATGGCGGAGTACTTCCGCGATGTGCAGAACCAGGACGTGCTGCTGTTCATCGACAACATCTTCCGCTTCTCGCAGGCCGGTTCCGAGGTCTCCACGCTGCTGGGCCGCATGCCCTCCGCCGTGGGCTACCAGCCGAACCTGGCGGACGAGATGGGTGTGCTCCAGGAGCGCATCACCTCGACCCGCGGCCACTCCATCACCTCGATGCAGGCCGTGTACGTCCCCGCGGACGACTACACCGACCCGGCCCCGGCCAACGTGTTCGCGCACCTGGACGCGACCACCAACCTGACCCGTGACCTCGCGTCCCGTGGCCTGTACCCGGCCGTGGACCCGCTGGCCTCGACCTCGCGCATCCTCGACCCGCAGTACGTGGGCCAGGACCACTACGACGTGGCCATCCGCGTGAAGCAGATCCTGCAGAAGAACAAGGAGCTGCAGGACATCATCGCGATCCTCGGTGTGGACGAGCTCTCCGAGGAGGACAAGATCACCGTGGGCCGCGCCCGCAAGATCGAGCAGTTCCTCTCGCAGAACACCTACACCGCCAAGCAGTTCACCGGCGTCGAGGGCTCCACCGTGCCGGTCAAGGACACCGTCGAGGGCTTCAAGGCCATCGCCGACGGCGACCTGGACCACGTCGCGGAGCAGGCCTTCTACAACGTGGGCGGCCTGGACGACGTCGAGCGCGAGTGGGCCAAGATCCAGGCCGAGGGCTGATCGATCATGGCTGAGCTCAACGTCGAGATCGTCTCCGAGGAGCGGTCCATCTGGTCGGGCGCCGCGTCGGCCGTGTCGGCGCGCACCGTCAACGGTGAGATCGGCATCCTCCCGGGCCACACCCCGATGCTCGCCGTCCTCGGCGACGGCGAGGTCGTGGTGCGGACCACGGACGGCGGCACCGTCACCGCGCAGGCCCGCGGCGGCTTCTTCTCCGTGGACCACGACCGTGTCGTGATCGCCGCGACGTCCGCCCGGCTGGGCGACGCCGCGGCGGCCTGACGCGGCGCGGCAGGACCTGACGGTGGAGGGCCCGGTGCTCATCGCCTCGGCGACCGTGGTGGCAGTCATCGTGCTGTCGGCACTCGCCCTGGTGATGCGGCGCCGGGCCCTCGCCCGTGTCACGGCCGCCTTCCCTGCGGTCCTGGAGCGGGAGGGCCCGGGGCGTGAGCGTGTGATCGGCGTGTACGACGAGTCCCGCCTGCGCCTCACCGGGGGCTGGCGCCTCTCGCGAGAGCGCTGGAGCGCGGACCGGAGCCGCCTGCAGATCGACCGCCTCCCGGCGGACGAGGCCGGCCGGGCCGTCCTGGAGCTGAGCGCCGGCACACGTCCGGTGCGCGTCGTCGTCGACCCCGACGACGCCGGCGCCCTGCGCGCCTGGAGCGAGGCGGGGCCGTCCGCGGCGTCGTCCTTCTGGCGCCGCTGAGCCCGCCCGGCGCCTCAGAACAGGCGGGACTCGGCGTCGTCCACGCCGCGCATCGCGTCGTAGTCGAGGGTGACGCAGCGGATGCCGCGGTCCTCGGCGAGGGTGCGGGCCTGGGGCTTGATCTGCTGGGCCGCGAACACGCCGCGCACGGGCGCCAGGAGCGGGTCCCGGTTCATCAGCTCGAGGTAGCGGGTGAGCTGCTCGACCCCGTCGATGTCCCCACGGCGCTTGAGCTCGACCGCCACGGTGCCGCCGTCGGCGTCGCGGGCCAGGATGTCCACGGGGCCGATCGCCGTCATGTACTCGCGGCGCACGAGGGTGTGGCCGTCGCCGAGCAGGCTGATCTGCTCGGCCAGCAGACGCTGCAGATCCGCCTCCACGCCGTCCTTGACGAGGCCGGGGTCCACGCCGAGCTCGTGGGAGTCGTCCGCCAGGACCTCCTCGATGAGCACGACGAGCCGGTCGTCGGACTTCTTGGCCTGCACGCGCCAGACCTGCGTCACCCCCTGGTCGGCCTGATCGGGGGAGGGCTCCTCCACGTGCAGGGTCGCGGGCGGCGACATCCAGTTGAGGGGCTTGTAGGAACCGCCGTCGGAGTGCACCAGCACCGAGCCGTCCGCCTTCACCATGAGCAGGCGGGTGGCGGTGGGCAGGTGGGCGTTCAGGCGGCCCTCATAGGTCACGGAGCAGCGGGCAATGACGAGTCGCACCGGTCCATCCTAGGCGGACCGTGCCCACCCGCTCGTGTGCCAGCATGGAGGCATGCCCCGTTCGAACCGCCCCCGCCGCTCGTCCGCGCCTCGGCGGAGTGAGCGCGGGGCCTCCGGCGCCTCCCGGCGGTCCCGGCCGTCGCCGGGGCGCGCCGACCCGCTCGAGGAGCTCCTCGGCCTGGACGCGGGCTACTCGCGCCAGTCCGGGTCCGACGGCGGCTGGCACGTCCGGCAGATCCCCGCGTGGCGCGCGGTGAAGGACTACACGTGCCCTGGCTGCGGTCGGGTGATCCGGCAGGGCCAGGCGCACCTCGTGGCCTGGCGCGCGGACTGGATCATGGGGGACGAGGACGCGGGGGCGGACCGGCGGCACTGGCACCCGGTGTGCTGGCGCACCCGCCCGGGCCGCTGACCGCGACGGTCTGGGCCGCGCCGCCGTCGTGGGCCTACCGGGCGTCCTGGCGGGGGATGAAGACCTCGCGGACCAGCAGCAGCAGCGCGGCGGCGAGCGGGATCGCCATGAGGGCGCCGAGGACGCCGAGCAGCGCGCCTCCGGCGATCACCGCGATCACGGCCACGGCCGCCGGCACGGACACCGCGCGCGCCATGACGCGCGGCGAGATGACGTAGGCCTCGATCTGCAGGTAGACGAAGTAGATGGCCGCGAACACGGCGGCGGTCTGCCACGAGGTCAGCAGGCTCACGAGGGTCAGCAGCGTGCCGCCGATCGCGGCGCCCACCAGCGGGATGAACGCCATGAAGGCGGCGATCGCGGCGAGCAGGACGGCGAAGGGGGCGCCGGCGATGGCCAGCGCCGTGAACGCCACCGCGCCGTTGAGGGCGGCCACGAAGGACTGGCCCATCACGTAGTGGCCGACCGAGGAGGTGATCTGCTCGGACAGCGCCTCGATGCGGGGCCGGCGCGAGCGCGGTGCGAGCCGGTAGGCCCAGTACTTGATGTGCGGCAGGGAGGAGAGGAAGTACAGCGTCAGCACGACCACCACGAGCACCGAGAAGACGGCGTCCAGCACGGTCTGGCCGAAGCCGAGGAGCCCGCCGAACAGGTCGGTGACGGCGACGCCGTCGGCGGCGAGGCGCTCGGTCTGGGCGCGGACGGCCTCCTGGAGGTGGAACTCCTCGTCGAGCTGCACGAACCACTCGGCGGTCATCACCCCGTCGATGATGGCCGGCAGGTCCTGGACCAGCTGCGTGGACTGCTCGATCACCGTGGGGACGAGGAGGGCGACGAACGCCCCGGCCACGGCGGCCAGGCCGAGCGCGGCCGTGAGCACGCCGACCCAGCGGGGCGCGCCCCAGGACTCGACCCGGCGCACCAGCGGATCCAGGCCCAGGGCGATGAACAGGGCCGCGGCGATCCACACGATGAGCTGTCCGTTCGTGCGCAGCACCGAGACGACGCCGATGGCCAGGGCCACGCCGACCGCGAGCAGGAAGCCGGTCAGCACGGGGGACTCGACGGCCACGGCCGCGACCGCCGGATCCTCGGCGCCGTCGACGGGGACCGACTCGGGGTCCACCCGGTCCTCCTCGAGGAAGGGTCGGCGCCGCCGCAGGACGGAGCCCAGGCGGGGCAGTCGACGACGCCCGGCGGGCGTCGGCCCGTGCGACGGCGGCGCGGCGGCCACCCCGACCGGCTCCACGGGCATGCCGGCCAGGGACGGCTGCTCCGCGCCCTCGGGCTCGGCCGGGCCACGGACGTCGGCGACGCCGGCGACGTCCGGGCCGGATGCGGTCTCCTTCTCCTCCACGCGCTCAGCGTACGTCAGGGCCCCGGCCTGACCGCGCCGCGCCCGGGAGGCTACCGTGGGGCGCAGTGACAACGCCCCTCGCCCCGGCGACGGGGCGGACCCGGACCGGAAGGATCGTGACCGACGTGACCGCCCAGCCCCCCTCCGACGCCCCGTCCCACCTGCGCGGCGCCGTCGACCTGTCCTCGCTCGGCACCCCGGCCCCGGCCGGGCGCACCGCGCCGGGGGCCGACGCCGGCGCCGGCGGCGGCTCGTGGGTGATCGCGGACGCCGACCAGGGTCTGCTGCAGCAGCTGGTCCAGCTCTCCGCCCAGGTGCCGGTGCTGCTGCACCTGCATGTGCCCGGGGACGCGGCGAGCGAGGCGCTCTACCGGCAGTTCGCGGACGCGGTCGACGCCCAGGCGGGACGGCTCGTGCTCGCGCGTCTGGACGTGGCGAAGGAGCCCGCCGTGCTGCAGGCGCTGGGCCTGGGGGCCGGCCCCGCGGTCATGGCCGTGGTGGCGGGGCAGCCGGTGCCGCTGGTCAATCAGGAGGTGCCGGAGGAGACGCTGCGCCAGCTCATGGGGGAGATCCTCGAGGTGGCCCGTCAGAACGGCGTCGCCGGCACCGTGCCCCCCGTCGCTCCGGCGCGCCAGGACGCCGGCGCCGCGGCTGCGGAGGCCCCGCCCGTGCCGCCGCTGCACCGGGCCGCCCACGAGGCCCTCGCCGCCGACGACCTGCCCGGGGCCGTCTCGGCGTGGGAGGCGGCGCTGGCCGACAGCCCCGCGGACGCCGTGGCCCAGCAGGGCCTGTCCGCGGCCCGCCTCATGCTGCGCACCCGTGACGCCGACGCCTCAGCGGTGCGCGCGGCCGCCGCGGACGGCCCGGACGACGTCGCCGCCCAGCTCGCCGTCGCCGACCTGGACGTGCTCGGTGGCCACGTGGAGGACGCCTTCGCCCGACTCGTGCGGTTCATCGCCCTCCACCCCGGCGACGACCGGGAGACGGCGCGCGCCCACCTCGTGGACCTCTACACCGTGGTGGGCACGGACGATCCCCGTGTGCAGGCCTCGCGGCGTCGGCTGGCCGCAGCGCTGTTCTGAGGGACCCACAGTTCATCCCTGAGGAGGACGCCGTGTCCGCCTGACGGTGGGTAACGTCCCAGGCATGACTCCGCATGCGCCCGAGCCTGCCCCCGCCCACCTGGCGGCCGCCGCCCGTCGTCGCGCGGTGGACGCCCCCGATCCGGACCTCGCCCTCGTCACGCGCGGGCTGACCCAGCGGTTCGGGGACAAGCTGGCGCTCGACGCGCTGGACCTGGACGTCCCGGCCGGATCGTTCTTCGGGGTGGTTGGGCCCAACGGGGCGGGCAAGACCACGGCCCTGTCGATGGCCACCGGGCTGCTGCGCCCGGACCGCGGCCGCGCCTGGATCCACGGCGTCGACGTGTGGGAGCAGCCCCTCGAGGCCAAGCGACGGGTCGGCGTGCTCGCCGACGGCGTGCGTACCTTCGACCGCCTCACGGGCGCGCAGCTCGTGACCTACGCCGGGCTGCTGCACGGGCTCGACGCGGACACCGTGGCCGAGCGGACCGCGGACCTGCTGCGGGTGATGGACCTGGAGGACGCCGGCCGCAAGCTCGTGGCCGACTACTCCGCCGGCATGACCAAGAAGGTGTCCCTGGCGGCCGCCATGGTCCACGCCCCGGACCTGCTCGTCCTGGACGAGCCGTTCGAGGCCGTGGACCCGGTCTCCGCCGCGAACATCCGGGACATCCTGCACTCGTACGTGGAGCGGGGCGGCACCGTGATCGTCTCGAGCCACGTGATGGACCTCGTCCAGCGCATGTGCACCCACGTCGCCGTGATCGCGGCCGGGACCCTGCGGGCCGCCGGCACGCTCGAGGAGGTCCGGGACGGGCGCGACCTCGAGGACCGCTTCGTGGACCTCGTCGGCGGCCGCCACGGCTCGGAGGGGCTGGCATGGCTCTGACGCTCGTCCGACTGCGCTGGACGCTGACCCTGAACCAGTGGCGCCGGTCCCCGTTCACCCTGGTGATGAGCGTGCTCGGCGCGCTGTACGTGCTCGGCATGGCCGCCGTGGCGGTGACGCTGCTCGTCACGGGCCTGCCCGCCCTGCCGGACGAGGCCCGCGGCGCCACGACCGTGCTGGCCGCCGCCGTCGTGGTGCTCGCCTGGCTCGTCATCCCGCCGTTCGTCACGGGCGTCGACGCCACGCTCGACCCGCACAGCTTCGTGCTCTTCCCCGTCCCGGCCCGCACCCTCATCGCCGGGCTGGTCCTGAGCGCCTTCACGACGCCGGTCGGGCTCGCCACGCTGGCCGTGCTGGTGGGCCTGGGGGCCAGCTGGTGGGACCGGCCGGCCGCGCTGGCGGTGGGCCTGGTCGGGGGCGCGCTCACCGCGGTGACCGCCGTGGCGATCGGCTCCGGTCTCGCCGGCCTCCTGGCCGCCTACGCGAGCCGGCGTCGGGTGCGGGACGTCGTCTCCGTCCTGCTGTTCATCCCGCTCATGCTCGGCGGCCTCGCCCTCTCGCGGGCCATCGCGTCGTTCGAGGACTTCCTGGCGATCGCGCCCCAGATCGCCCGCGGCGCGGCGTGGACCCCGTTCGGGGCGGGCCCCGCCGCGGCGTGGGCGGCTGCCGAGGGCCGCGGCGCCGCCGTCGCGCTCCACCTCGCGGTGGCGGCCGCCTGGTGCCTGGCCGCCCTGGCCCTGTGGCACCTGGCCGTGCGCTGCACCGTGGAGCCGGTGGCCGTGGGCGGCGGTCGGTCCCGCCGCGTCGCCGCGGGAGCGGACCCGACGCCGCTGCGCTGGCTGGGCCGACCGGCCACGGGCCCGCGCACCGCGATCGCGGCCCGCGCCCAGCGCTACTGGCTGGCCGACCCGCGGTACGCGGCCGGGCTCATCATCATCCCGCTCATGGCCGTCCTGCTGTGGTTCACCGGGGGCATGGCCGGGGAGGGGGGTCCCGGACTGGGCCTGCTGCTGGTCCTCGGGCCGATCACCGCCTGGTCTCTGGCCTACTCGATCTCCGCGGACATCGCCTACGACCACACGGCGTTCCACCTGCACGTCGTCTCGGGCGTGCGGGGCGTGGACGACCGCTGGGGCCGGGTCCTGGGCCTGGCGGGCTGGGGCGTGCCGATGATCCTGCTCGTGACGACGGCGACGGTGGCGGCGGCGGGGGACTGGTCCCTGCTGGCGCCGATGCTGGGCCTGGCCCTCGGCCTGTTCGGGACGACCGCCGGGCTGTCCGCGTTCGTCTCCGCCCGCTTCGTCTACCCGGTCCCGAAGCCAGGGGACAGCCCGTTCGCGACGCCGCAGGGCGCGGCCATGCGCACGATGCTCGTCCAGGGCGCCGCGATGCTGGTCAGCCTGGCGCTCGCGGTGCCGTTCCTGGTGCCCTTCGTCGTCCGGCTCGTCACCGGGGCCGCCGTGTGGGGCTGGATCACGGTGGCGCTCGGGCTCGCGTGGGGCGCCGTCGCGCTGTGGCTGGGCGTGCGCCTGGGGGCGCGCTGGTACGACCGCGCGCAGGCCGAGACCTACCAGGCCGTGGCCGCCTTCTGAGGGGCGCGGCTAGACTGGCCCGCATGAGTGTGACCGGCGAACCCGACCTGAACGACCCCTTCGCGCCCGCCGGCGGCGGCACGTCCGTCCTCGAGCGTGAGGAGCTGCGCCAGGAGATCGAGCCGGGCGACCACGAGCGCTTCGCCCACTACGTCCGCAAGGAGAAGATCACGGAGTCCGCCGTCACCGGCGCCCCCGTGATCGCCCTGTGCGGCAAGGTGTGGGTGCCGGGCCGGGACCCGAACAAGTTCCCCGTGTGCCCCACGTGCAAGGAGATCTACGAGGGCCTGCGCGAGCCGCAGGACGGCGGCGACGGCGACGGCGGCGGCAAGCGCGGTGGCTGGTTCGGAGGCCGCGGCCGTGGCTGACGGCCGCTCCCTGACGAGCGGCACCCCGGACGGCAGCGTCCAGCACGACCTGTTCCACATCGGCGAGGACCTTCCCCCCGCCATGCCCGAGCGCGCGGCGTGGGGGACGGCCCCCAAGCTGCGCCAGTGGCAGCAGGAGGCGCTGGAGCGCTACCTCCAGACCTCCCCGCAGGACTTCCTGACGGTCGCGACCCCCGGCGCGGGCAAGACGACGTTCGCGCTGCGCGTGGCCAAGATCCTGATGGACTCCGGCGTCGTGCAGCGGCTGACCGTCGTCGCGCCCACGGACCACCTCAAGCGCCAGTGGGCGGACAACGCCGCGCGCGTGGGCATCGCGATCGACCCGAACTTCAAGAACGCCGACGGGCGGCACGGTGCCGAGTACCGCGGGGTGGCGCTGACGTACGCCCAGGTGGCGAACAAGCCCGTCCTGCACCGCAACCGCACCGAGGCCGCCAAGACGCTGGTGATCCTGGACGAGATCCACCACGGCGGCGACGCCCTGAGCTGGGGCGAGGGCATCCGTGAGGCGTTCGAGCCGGCCACGCGGCGGCTGTCCCTGACCGGCACCCCGTTCCGCTCGGACACCGCCTCCATCCCCTTCGTCCGCTACGAACTCGGTGCGGACGGCATCGAGCGGTCGAAGGCGGACTACACGTACGGCTACGGCCCGGCGCTGCGGGACCACGTGGTGCGCCCGGTGATCTTCATGGCCTACTCCGGGCAGATGCGCTGGAAGACCTCCACCGGCGAGGTCATGGAGGCTCAGCTCGGCGAGGCCGCCACGAAGGACATCACCGCCTCCGCCTGGCGCACCGCGCTGGACCCGGCGGGCGAGTGGATCCCGTCCGTGCTGCGCGCGGCCGACCGGCGGCTCAGCGAGGTGCGCCGCAACGTGCCCGACGCCGGCGGTCTCGTGATCGCCACGGACCACCAGGACGCGCGCGCGTACGCCGCGCAGCTCGAGGCGCTGACCGGCCAGCGGCCGGCCGTGATCCTCTCGGACGACAAGGGCGCCTCGGATCGCATCGAGGAGTTCGCCGCGTCGGACGAGCGGTGGATGGTGGCGGTGCGCATGGTGTCCGAGGGCGTGGACGTGCCCCGCCTGTGCGTGGGCGTGTACGCCACGTCCACGTCCACGCCCCTGTTCTTCGCCCAGGCCGTGGGCCGCTTCGTGCGCTCCCGCCGGCGTGGGGAGACCGCCTCGGTGTTCCTGCCGTCCGTGCCCGCGCTCATGCTGCTGGCCAACGAGATGGAGCTCGAGCGGGACCACGCGCTGGACCGCAAGGAGGGCGCCGTCGAGGTCGAGGACCTCGAGGACGCCCCCGAGGAGGACCTCATCGCGGAGGCCAACCGGGCCGAGAGCGGCTCGGACGCGCTGACGCGGGAGAAGTTCGAGGCCCTCGAGTCCCGGGCGAGCTTCGACAAGGTGCTCTTCGACGGCGGCGAGTTCGGCCTCGGCGGCGCCGTCGGCTCGGAGGAGGAGCAGGACTTCCTCGGCATCCCGGGCCTGCTGGACGCCGAGCAGGTCTCCGCCCTGCTGCGGCAGCGGCAGGCCGAGCAGATCCAGCGCCGGCCGCGTGCGCAGGCGGCCGAGCCCGCCGACGTCGTGGACCACCGGCGGATGAAGGAGCTGCGCTCCGAGCTGTCCAAGACGGTGTCCGCCTGGGCGGCCCGTTCCGGCCAGCCGCACGGGGTGATCCACAACCGCCTGCGGGAGATCTCCGGCGGCCCCGCCGTGGCCCAGGCCTCCCGCGAGCAGCTGGAGAAGCGGCTGAGCACCCTGCGCGGGTGGTTCGTCGGCCGGACCTGAGGTCCGTCGGGAGCGCGGCGGGCGCCCGCGGGCTGAGGTTCGCCTCCCCTGGCTGGCACCCGGCACGGGGACGGGCTGGAATGGGGGCACGATGTCAGGAGTCGCCATGCCCGTGTCCGTCCCGTCCCCGTCACGTCCCGCCGTCCTCGGCTTCGCCGCGCGGTACCCGTGGGTGCTCGCGACGCTGGTCGTCGTCGCCCTCACCCTCGGCCTGCACCTGGCGGGGGCGGAGGATCCGGCGCGCTGGATCGCCTCGGCGTATGCCCTGGTGGTGGCCGCGTGGACCTCGGTGGGCATGGTCAGGGACCTGATGCGCGGGCACTGGGGTGTGGACATCCTCGCCGTCACCGCGATCGTCGCCACCGTGCTGGTGGGGGAGTACCTCGCCGCCGTGCTCGTCTGCCTGATGCTCACCGGCGGGGAGGCCCTCGAGGACTACGCGGCCGGCCGCGCTCGGCGGGATCTGTCCGCCCTGCTGGACCGCGCCCCGCAGCGCGCGCATCGCCTGCGTCCGGACGGCTCCGTGGAGGACGTGCCGGTGGAGGAGGTGCGTGCCGGCGACCGGCTCCTGGTGCGTCCCGCCGAGGTGCTTCCCGTGGACGGCACCGTGGCCTCCGCCGAGGACGGCGGGGAGGTCGCCGTGGACCTGGACGAGTCCTCCCTGACCGGCGAGTCCCTGCCCGTCACGCACCGCACCGGCTCGGCCGTGATGTCCGGCGCGCTCAACGGCACCCGCGCCTTCGTGCTCGAGGCGACCGCCTCCGCGGCCGACTCGCAGTACGCGGCCATCGTCTCCCTCGTGCAGCAGGCGGCCGAGTCCCGCGCCCCCATGGTGCGCCTGGCCGACCGCTACGCCGTGCCGTTCACCGCCGTCGCCTACCTGATCGCCGGCCTGGCCTGGTGGCTGTCCCAGGACCCGGTCCGCTTCGCCGAGGTGCTCGTGGTGGCCACGCCATGCCCGCTGCTCATCGCCGCTCCGGTGGCCTTCCTCGGCGGCATGTCCCGCGCCGCCACGTCCGGGGTGATCGTGAAGTCCGGCGGGACCATCGAGGCCCTCGGCTCCGTGCAGACCGTGGGCTTCGACAAGACCGGCACCCTCACCGCCGGCCGCCCCGAGCTGGCCGGCGTGCGCCCGGCCGCCGGCTTCGCCCAGGACGAGCTGCTGCGCCTGGCCGCCTCCGCCGAGCAGTACTCCGTGCACGTGCTCGCCGACGCCATCCGCGCGGCGGCCGAGGAGCGCGGGCTGTCCCTGGCGACCGCGCAGGATGCCACGGAGGAGGCCACCCACGGCGTCGTCGCGGTGCTGGAGGGTCGCCGCGTCGTCGTCGGCAAGCGCGCCTACGTCACGCAGGCTGCCCCGGACACCGCCACCGCCGACCTCGCCCCCGGCCAGTCCGCCGTCTACGTGGCCGTGGACGGCGCCTTCGCCGGCGTCCTGCTGCTGGCCGACCGCATCCGCCCCGAGTCCGCCGCCACCGTGCAGGCGCTCCACCGCCTCGGCGCACGCCAGGTCCTCATGCTCACCGGCGACGCCGAGGCCACCGGACGGCACATCGCCGGGGAGGCGGGCATCGACGAGGTCCACGCGGACCTGCTGCCCGCGGACAAGGTCCGCCTGCTCTCCGAGCGCCCGGAGCGCCCGGTGATGATGGTCGGCGACGGCGTCAACGACGTCCCCGTGCTCGCCGCCGCGGACGTGGGCGTGGCCATGGGCGCCCGCGGCTCGACCGCCGCCTCCGAGTCCGCCGACGTGGTGGTGCTCGCCGACGACGTCTCCAAGGTCGCCGTCGCCGTGGCCGCCGGCCAGCGCACCCTGCAGGTGGCCACGCAGTCGATCTGGGTCGGCATCGCGCTCTCCCTGGTCCTGATGGTCATCGCCGCCACGGGCGCCATCCCGGCTCTGGTCGGCGCGCTGTTCCAGGAGCTCGTGGACGTCGTGGCCATCGTCAACGCCCTGCGCGCCATGAAGCCCGGCCCGCACGAGGCCGAGCGGCTCGGCGATCTCGCCGCCGCCCCCGCCCGGGGGGAGCGGCAGGCCGTGTCGGCCTGAGCGCCGGGCTCAGCCGTCCCGGGACTGGAAGCGCACGAAGGCGCGCAGCTCGTCGCCCTCCACGTCACGGGACTCGCGGAATCCATGGGTCTCGTAGAAGGCGCGCTGACGCTCCTCGGTGTCCGTGAGCAGCACGTGCTGACGCACCTGGCCGAACCGGGCGAAGACGCGGCGCAGCAGCTCGGAGGCGATGCCGCGGCGCTGGTGCCCCGGATCCACGAGGATGTCCTGCAGGTAGGCGATGGTGTGTCCGTCGGAGACCACGCGGGCCAGGCCAACCAGACGGCCGCCGTCGGCGGCGGGGATCACCCCGGAGAGGTAGCGGATGCCGTCCCGGTCTGCGGCGATGGGGGAGCCGGTCATGGCTGCTCTCCTCGTCTGCGTCGGGCACCGGCTCCGGCACGCCCGCCGGGGCCGCGTGCCTCCATCATGCCGCATCGAGTGACATTCGTCACTGTCCCGACGTGCGGCGCCTCAGAGGCGACGCGGGCGCCGCTCGGGGCCGAACCCGCTCACGAGGTCGCCAGGATGGCCCCGGCGGCCTCCATCTCGTGGAGCGCGGCCTGGGCGGCCGCCTCGTCGACGCCGGCCACCAGGTCGGTCAGCACGGTGACCTCGTAGCCGGCGTCGAGGGCGTCGAGCACGGTGGCGCGCACGCAGTGGTCCGTGGCGATGCCCACCACGGTGATCGCGTCCACGCCCTGCTCACGGAGCCACTCGTCGAGGCCGGGGGCGCCGGACTCGACGGCGGCCGCGGCCACGGCGGTGGCCCCGTACGGGCCGACGGTCCCGGAGGGGCGCTCGCCCGCGGCCCCGGTCGGGACGGCGTCGGGCTCACCGAGGGCGCCGTCGAAGCCGGAGTAGGCGTCCGTGTGCAGGCCCTTGAGGAACTCGGCGTCGAGGTGCTCGGCGTCCAGGTCGGGATGCAGCTCGGCGCCGGCGGTGCCGGCCACACAGTGCACCGGCCAGGTGGTGCGGAAGTCCGGCTCGGCGCCGGTGGCCGCGGCGAAGTGCGTGCCCGGGTCGACGTGCCAGTCGCGCGTGGCGGCCACGGCCGCGTAGGCGTCCGCGTGCTCGGCCAGGTGCTCGCTGACCCCGGCCGCGACGGCGGCGCCGCCGGTCACGCCGAGGGCGCCGCCCTCGCAGAAGTCGTTCTGCACGTCCACGATCACCAGGGCGCGGTTCAGGTTCTCCACGGGTCAGTCCTCCAGGAAGATGGTCGGGATGGCGGGGTCGCCCGGCTGCAGGCGGCCCACCGAGGCGGGCAGCTCGCGCAGGGAGGCGGCGTGCCGCTCGGCGGCGCGGGTGACGGCCTCGGGGCCGGTCCAGCCCTCGGCCAGCTCGCCGGCGTGTACGAAACGGTGCAGCAGGGGACGGTCGTCGGCGTCGGGCGCGGCGCTGCGGTTGACGCCGATCACCTCGGCGGTGGCCCGGCCCCGCGGGTCGCGGCGGCGCGCGGCCTCCTTGCGGCCGCCCCGGCTGGCCTTGCCGGAACTGGCCTTGGCCACGTCCACCCACGTGCCGTCGTCGTCCTGGCGGGCCACGAGCTTGTAGACCATGGAGGCGGTGGGCGCGCCGGACCCGGTGACCAGGCGCGTGCCCACGCCGTACGAGCTGACGGGGGCGGAGCGCAGGGCGGCGATCGCGTACTCGTCCAGGTCCGAGGTGACCATGATCCCGGTCTCGGTGTTGCCCAGCTTGTCGAGCAGCTCGCGCACGCGGTGGGCCTGGATCACGAGGTCGCCGGAGTCGACCCGGACGTTCCGCAGGGCCGGGCCGGCCACCTCGACCGCGGTGCGCACGCCCTGCTCCACGTCATACGTGTCCACGAGGAGGGTGGTGTCCGCCCCGAGCGCGGCGACCTGGGCCTCGAAGGCGGCGCGCTCCGAGTCGTGCAGCAGGGTGAAGGAGTGGGCGGCGGTGCCGACGGTCGGGATGCCGTACCGGCGGCCCGCCTCGAGGTTCGAGGTGGCGGTGAAGCCCGCGATGGCCGCGGCGCGGGCGGCGGCCACGGCGGACTCCTCGTGCGTGCGGCGCGAGCCCATCTCGGCGCACGGGCGGCCGTCCGCGACGGCCGTCATGCGGGAGGCTGCGGAGGCCACGGCGGAGTCGTAGTTGTAGATGGAGAGCAGGTAGGTCTCCAGGATGCACGCCTCGGCGAACGTCGACTCCACCTGCAGGAGGGGGGAGTGCGGGAAGTAGGCCTCGCCCTCGGCGTAGCCCACGATGTCACCCGTGAACTCGTAGTCGGCGAGCCAGGCCAGCGTGGCGTCGTCGAGGGCGGTGGTGTCCGCGAGGAAGTCGAGCTCGGGCGTGTCGAACCGGAAGCGGGACAGGCCCTCCAGCGCGCGGCCCACGCCGGCCACCACGCCGTAGCGGCGGCCGCTGGGCAGGCGTCGGGTGAACAGCTCGAAGCGGGAGCGGCGGTGCGCGGTGCCGGCCTTCAGCGCGGCCTGGAGCATGGTCAGCTCGTAGTGGTCGGTCATCAGCGCCGTGGGGATCTGCCAGTCGTCGGCGGTCCGCGGGGCGCTGGGCACGGGGTTCTGGCTCACGCGCCCACCCTAGTGGACCGTTGCGGGGCCGGTCCTGGCCCGCCCGCCTCGTACACTGGGGCGCATGTCCGTGCTGACCCGCCACGATCCGTCCGCGCCGCGCGCCGTGCGTCCGGCGCCGGGTGAGTCCGTCCCCGCCGGCGCCACCGACACTGCCCTGCTGGAGCGGCCTCACGAGGACACAGCCCGGGACCGGCCGTGGAACGTGGTGGTGTGGAACGACCCGGTGAACCTGATGAGCTACGTCGCCTACGTGTTCCGCACCCACTTCGGCTACTCCGCGGCCAAGGCGCAGCGGCTCATGCTCGAGGTCCACGAGCGGGGCCGGTCCGTGGTGGCGACGGGCACCAAGGAGAAGGCCGAGCTGCACGTGGGCGCGATGCACGGCTACGGGCTGTGGGCCACGCTGGAGCAGGCGGAGGACTGAGGAGGGGCATGGCAGAACGGTTCCGCTGGACGCGGCGGGGGTACACGGCGCAGCTGGAGCTGCCGGAGGTGCGCCTGCTGCGCGGGCTGGTCAGGGACGTCGTCGCCCTGCTCGAGGGCCGACGCGCGGACGTGCGCCCCGCCGAGGCGGACCCCGCCGAGGCCCCGGCCGCCGAGGACGGCGTCGACACGCCCGAAGATCCCCCGGCGGCGCCGCCGTCCGTGTCCGCCGCGCAGGACGCGGGCCCCGTGGCCGGGCTGGACGCGTCCGACGCCGCGTTCTGGGGGCTGGTCTCCGGGCTGCACCTGAGCCAGGACCCGGAGCCGCAGCGTTCGGCCCCCACCGACCCGGCCGTCGCACGCCTCCTGCCGGATGCGATGCCCCAGGCCGGCGCCGCCGAACAGGGCGCCCACCGGGCCCTGACCGAGGACGCCCTGTCCGAGGGGAAGCTCGCGGACGCGCGCCTGGCACTCGAGCTGCTGCGCTCGACGCGCGTGGAAGTGCCGCACGACCAGGCGCCGGCCTTCGGCCGCGCGCTCAACGACGTGCGCCTCGTCCTGGCCGCCCGCCTGGGCGTCGAGACCGAGGAGGACGCCGCCCGCGTGCACGCCGTGGACGACTGGCGCAGCGCGGAGGACGTCGAGTCCACCATGGCCCTGCTCTACAACTTCACCTCGTGGCTGCTGGAGACGCTCATGACGGAGATGCTCAGCGAGCTGCCCGAGGGCGCGGACGAGTCCGCGCCGGGCGCCGGGGACGCGGAGGGCGAGCAGTGAGCGGCCAGCGCGCCGCCGTGGACGCCGCCGCGCCGATCGGCGTGTTCGACTCGGGCGTGGGCGGGCTGACCGTGGCCCGGGCGATCATGGACCAGCTGCCCCACGAGTCCATCCTCTACGTGGGCGACACGGAGCACTCGCCGTACGGCCCGCGGCCCATCGCCGAGGTGCGGGCCCTCGCCCTGGCGATCATGGACGAGCTCGTCGCGCGCGGCGTCAAGGCGCTCGTGATCGCGTGCAACTCCGCGTCGGCCGCCGTGCTGCGCGACGCCCGAGAGCGCTACACGGGAGGCCACGGCATCCCCGTGATCGAGGTGATCCAGCCCGCCGTGCGCCGCGCCGTGGCCGCCACCCGCACGGGCCGGATCGGCGTGATCGGCACCGAGGCGACCGTCGGGTCCCGCGCCTACGAGGACTCGTTCTCGGCCGCCCCGCACCTCGAGATCACCTCGGTCGCGTGCCCGCGGTTCGTGGAGTTCGTGGAGGCCGGCATCACCACCGGCCCCGAACTGCTGGAGACCGCCCGGGAGTACACGGCCCCGCTGCGCGCGGCGGGCGTGGACACCCTCGTGCTGGGATGCACCCACTACCCGCTGCTGACCGGCGCCCTCTCGCTCGTGATGGGGGAGGACGTCACGCTCGTCTCCTCCGCGGAGGAGACCGCCAAGGACCTCTACCGGGAACTGGTCCGCCTCGGCCTCGAGCACCCCCACTCGGCCGCGGGCTCCGGCCAGGCCACCCGCCACCGCTTCGCCGCCACCGGCGACCCCGACCACTTCCAGGCCCTCGCGCGCCGCTTCCTCGGACCCGAGGTCGAGTCCGTGCGACGCCTGGAGACGATCGGCGCGCCCCGCCCCGCGGCCGCGCCGGTCCCGACGCGCTCGGCGGCCTTCGTGCGGCTGGGCGCCGAGCAGGAGGGTGTGACGTGAAGCTGACCATCATCGGGGCGTCCGGGTCCTTCCCCGGCCCGGGCTCGCCCGCCTCGTGCTACCTCCTCACCGCGGAGGGTGTGGCCGCGGACGGCGTCACCCCGCGCACGTGGCGGATCCTGCTCGACCTCGGCAACGGCGCCCTCGGCGTGCTGCAGCGCTACGTCGAGCTCGAGGACCTGGACGGCATCCTGCTCTCCCACCTGCACCCGGACCACTTCATGGACCTGTGCGGGATGCACGTGGCCATCCGCTGGAACCCGGCCGGCTGGGGCCGCGGCCGGCTGCCCGTCTACGGACCCGCCGGCACCGCCGACCGCATCGCCGAGGCGTACGGGATGGACCCCGAGCCGGGGATGCACCAGGACTTCGAGTTCCGGTGCTGGGCCGCCGGCCGCACCGAGCGGCTCGGTCCGTTCCGGTTCACCCCGGTCCCCGTGCGCCATCCCATCGACGAGGCCTACGCGATCCGGGTCGAGGTGGACCGCGTCGACGACGACGGCGGCGTCACCACCCGCGTGCTCACCTACTCCGGGGACACCGACGCATGTGAGGGGCTCGTCGAGGCCGCGCGGGACGCGGACGTGTTCCTGTGCGAGGCCGCCTTCCACGAGGGCCGGGACGACGGCATCGACGGCGTCCACCTGACCGGCCGACGGGCCGGCGAGACGGCGGCGCAGGCCGGGGCCCGGAAGCTGCTGCTCACACACCTGCCGGTGTGGAACGATCCGCAGCGCGCCGTCCAGGAGGCCCGCGAGGTGTACGACGGCCCGCTGGCCGTCGCCGTCTCGGGGCTGAGCTACGGCGTCTGAGGGCGTGCCTAGACCTGTCTCTTATACACCTCT
>NZ_JABFAZ010000002.1:162831-249447 GCF_017168505.1 Micrococcus sp. KRD077
CCCCCACCGCCCCCCGCCCGGACGGCCGCGCCGTCGACGAGCTGCGCCCCATCACCATCACCCGGGGCTGGTCCCGGCAGGCGGAGGGCTCGGCCCTGATCGAGTTCGGGAACACCCGCGTGCTGTGCACCGCCTCCTTCACCGAGGGCGTGCCGCGCTGGCTCAAGGGCGAGGGGACCGGCTGGGTCACCGCCGAGTACGCGATGCTCCCGCGGGCCACCAACGAGCGCAGCCAGCGCGAGTCCGTCAAGGGCCGGATCGGCGGGCGCACCCACGAGATCTCCCGCCTGATCGGCCGGTCCCTGCGCGCCGTCATCGACCTGTCCGCCCTGGGGGAGAACACCATCGTCCTGGACTGCGACGTCCTCGACGCCGACGGCGGCACCCGCACCGCCGCCATCACGGGCGCCTACGTCGCCCTCGCCGAGGCGGTGGCCTGGGCGCGGCGCGAGGGGATCCTCGCGAAGGGCGCCGCCGTCCTCAAGGACTCCGTCGCCGCGGTGTCCGTGGGCATCGTGGACGGGGTGCCCGTCCTCGACCTGCCGTACGTGGAGGACGTGAAGGCGGAGACGGACATGAACGTGGTCGTCACCGGGGCCGGGGAGTTCGTGGAGGTGCAGGGGACCGCCGAGGGCGCGCCGTTCACCCGCGCCGAGCTGGACACCCTGCTGGACCTGGCCCTGATCGGCACGGGTGAGCTGGCCCGCGTCCAGGCCGAGACCCTGGCCGCCGCCACGGAGGACCGGGCGTGAGCGCGCCCGCCTCCTCGTCGGCAGGCCTGCCGGAGGGCGCCCGCGTCGTGCTCGCCACGCACAACGCGGGCAAGGTGCGCGAGCTGCGGCAGCTGCTCGCCGGCGCCGTGCCCGGCCTCGACGTGGAGGCCGCGGTGGTGGACGCGGGCGCCGTGGGCGCCCCGGACGTCGTCGAGGACGGCGTCACGTTCGCCCAGAACGCGCTGAAGAAGGCCCGCGCCGTGGCCGCGCACACGGGGCTGATCGCCGTCGCGGACGACTCCGGTCTGGCCGTGGACGTGCTGCACGGCGCCCCCGGGATCTTCTCGGCCCGCTGGGCCGGGCGCCACGGGGACGACCGTGCCAACCTCGAGCTGCTGCTGGCCCAGCTGGCCGACGTGCCGGACGAGCATCGGGGTGCCCAGTTCGTGTGCGCCGCCGCGCTCGCGGTCCCCAGCGGCCCGGACGCCGCGGGCGCCCGGGCCATCCACGTCGAGCACGTCGAGCACGGCCGCCTGCCCGGCACCCTGCTGCGCGAGCCCGTGGGGGACGGCGGCTTCGGCTACGACCCGATCCTGCGCCCCGAGGGCCGGGACGTGTCCACCGCGCAGCTGAGCCCCGAGGACAAGAACGCGATCAGCCACCGGGGGCACGCCTTCCGCGCCCTGCTGCCCTACCTGGTGGACGCGCTCGACGCGCGCCCGTGAGCGGCGGGCGCGCCCCCGTGCCGGGGCTGGACTTCACCGCGATCGACTTCGAGACCGCCAACGGCTTCCGCGGCTCCCCGTGTGCCGTGGGCGCCGTCCGGGTGCGGGACGGGGTCATGGTGGACCGTGCGGAGTGGCTGATCCGTCCGCCCGTCGGCTTCGACCGGTTCGATCCCCGCAACGTGCGCATCCACGGCATCACCGAGGACCGCGTCCTGGACGCCCCCCGGTTCGCGCAGGTGTACGACGAGCTCGCGGACTTCGTGGGGACGGACGTGCTCGCGGCGCACAACGCGGGCTTCGACGTCGGCGTCATCGAGTCCGGCCTCGAGGTCTCCGGCCGGGACGTGCCGGGCCTGGAGTTCGTGTGCACCCTGGTGCTGGCGCGCCGCGTCTACGACCTGCCCTCGTACGCCCTGCCCTCCGCGGCGCGCGAGGCCGGGTTCACCCCGGGACGCCACCACGACGCACTGGCCGACGCCGAGGCCTGCGCGGCCATCCTCGTGGACATCGGCCGGCGCGTGCTGGGGGCGCCGCCGGCCGACGCGGAGATTCTGCCCGGGCTGACCGACGCGCCGGCCGGCCGCGGCGTCGACCGCCTGATGCGGGCCCAGGGGCTGGGCGTCAGCGTCCTCGCCCCCCGGGCGGCGGGATCGGGCGCCGAGTCGAAGGCCACCCGCCAGGCCCGGCGCACTGAGGGCGTCTTCGACGCGCGGGTCCCGCTGCGGGACGAACGCGCCATGCCCGACTTCATGCGCTGGCCGGACGAGGGCGTCAATCCGCCCCCGAACCCGACCGCCGACCCGGGTCACCCCCTGTTCGGCCAGACCGTGGTGTTCACGGGCGGCATCGGCATGTCGCGTCAGAGTGCCAAGACGCGCGCGGCCGCGCACGGCGCGCAGACCGCGAACCGGGTGGGCGCGGCCACCACGATGCTCGTCGTGGGGGACGGCTTCGAGGCCGCGGACCTGCACCGCCCGCGCGCCGAGGACGGGGCACCGCAGGCCGTGACCACGGCGCTGGCGCACCGCAAGACGCGGGACGCCCTGCGCCGGCGGGACCGTGGGCAGGCCATCGCCCTGGTCTCCGAGGGGGAGTTCCTGCAGATGCTCGACGGGAACTGGCCGGACGCCGCGCGCTGAACCACTCAGGTGGTCGCGGCGCTCCAGCGCCGGGCGGCCTCCAGGACGACCTCGCGCTCGGCGATCCACCCCGGGACGGAGGCCTCGGCCGCGGCGCGGTCCGCGGGGTCGTGCGCGCCGAACACGGCGGTGCCGTGCGCCGCGCCGAGCACCTGCCCGGCCAGCGAGGCCGTGGAGTCGGAGTCGCCGTCGTGGTTCACGCCGATCCGCAGCGCCAGGGCGAGCGCCGCCGCCGGATCGGCCGGGTGCGCCGCCTGCGCGGTGAGCGCGGCATACAGCGCGATGGCCAGGGCCTCCTCCGCGACCCAGCCCTCGCCGAGCGCGGTGGGGAGGGCGCCGGGGGCGCCGGGGTCGGCGTCGACGGTGCCGGCCAGGTCGACCGCCGCGGTGACGGCGGCGCGGGTCTCCTCGGCCTCCTCGCCCAGGGTGTCGAGCCACGCGCGGGCGTGCGCGACCGCGGCGGCCAGGTCCAGGCCGCGCAGCAGGGCCGCGATGACGAGGGCGTACGCGGCCGCCGCGACCCACGCGGTGGGGTGGCCGTGCGTGAGGACGGCCCCCTGGCGGGCAAGGGACACGACGTGCGGGTCCTCGAGCCCCGGCACCATTCCGTACGGGGCCGAGCGCATGACCGTCCCGCAGCCCTTCGAACCCGGGTTGTGCGGGTCGCCCGGCAGGCCCATCCCCGGTTCGGCGAGCCCGCTCAGGCACGCGGTGCCCGGCGCGCGGCGCACCTTCAGCTCCGCGTGCGCGTCGATCCAGCGGGGCGGGGCCGGGGGAGCGCCCTCGGGCAGCGCGCCGTCCTGCGTGGCGAACCAGCGCAGGCACGCGAGCCACACGCACGCCGCAGGATCGGCCGGGACGCCGTCGTTCTGCCACTCGATCCACTCGAGCAGGCCGTCGAGCACGTACAGCGTCAGCTGCGTGTCGTCGGTGATCGGCAGGGCGTGGGCGCCCTGCTGGGCGAGCAGGTCCGCGGCGTCGGTGACGCCGGCGGGGCCGTGCACCGCCGCGATCCCCGACGCGGGGGTGAACTCGACGACGCCGCCCAGCGCGTCCCCGGCGGCACCGGCCGCGAGGAGGGCCAGGACCCGGTCGGCGTGCTCGGGGCCGGGCAGGGGCGTGGACGAGGAGGCGGTGGGCTCGGGCGCGGTGGCGGACATGCCGCCATCGTACGAGCTGCACCGCGTCGTGCTTATCCCGTCCACACCCTCCCTAGAGTGGGCCGCATGATCCTGCTGCACACCTCGGACTGGCATCTGGGCCGGTCGTTCCACGGCACCGGACTGCTCGAGGCCCAGGAGGAGGTCCTGGACGCCCTCGTCGCGACCGTGACGGAGCGCGGCGTGGACGCCGTCCTGCTGGCCGGGGACGTGTACGACCGCGCGCTGCCGCCGGCGGACGCCGTCCGGCTGCTGGACCGGACGCTCACCCGGCTGCACGCGGCCGGCGCCCAGGTGGTGCTCACGAGCGGCAACCACGACTCGGCGGTGCGCCTCGGCTTCGGCGGCGGACTCCTGGCGGCCGCGGGCGTGCACGTGCGCGCGGACGCGGCGGAGCTGGACCGCCCCGTGCTGCTCACCGAGCCCGGGGTCGACGGCGGTGCGGGCCAGACCGTGGCCGTCTACGGCATCCCCTACCTCGAACCGCGCCACCAGGGACCGGCCTGGGGCGTGGAGCCCCACCACACGGCCGTGCTGACGGAGGCGGTCCGCCGCGTCCACGCCGATCTGGCCGCCCGCCGCGCCGAGACGCCGGAGCCGGTGGCCGCCGTCGTGCTGGCCCACCTGTTCGCGGCCGGGGGCCACGGCTCCGAGTCCGAACGGGACATCGGCGAGGGCGAGCACGTTGAGCCGGACGCCCCGCCCGAGATGCTGGTGGGCACGCTGGGGCAGGTGCCGGTCTCCGTGTTCGACGGGCTCGACTACGCGGCCCTGGGCCACCTGCACGGCCGCCAGCGGCTGGCAGAGCACGTGCGGTACTCCGGCTCACCGCTGCCGTACTCCTTCGCCGAGGCGGGCCACCGCAAGGGCGGCTGGCTCGTCCACGTCACGGGCGGGGCCGTCACCGACGTCGAGGCCGTGGACTGGGACGCCGGACGGCGCCTGGCGGTGCTGTCCGGGCCGATCGAGGACCTGCTGGAGTCCCCGGAGTTCGCGTGGGCGGAGCAGTGCTGGGTGCAGGTCACCGTCACCGACGACGAACGCCCCGAGCGGGCCCTGGAGCGCCTGAAGACCCGGTTCCCCTCCGTGCTCGTCTTCCGCCACGAACCGGCCGGCGGGAGGCGGGCCCGGGAGCGGACCTACGCCCAGGTCCTGCGGCAGGCACCCTCGGACCACGCGCTCGCGGTCGGTTTCGTGGACCACGTCCGGCAGCGGCCGGCCAGCGAGGCGGAGCAGGACCTGCTGCGGGACGCCCTCGAGGCCGCCCGTGCGGCGGAGGTGCGCGCATGAGGATCCATCGGATGCGCCTGGAGGGGCTCGGGCCCTATGCCCAGGCGCAGGACGTCGACTTCGACCGGCTCAACGCGGCCGGCCTGTTCCTGCTGGACGGGCCCACCGGCGCGGGCAAGTCCACGGTGCTGGCCGCGCTGTGCTTCGCCCTCTACGGGACCGTGCCAGGCGGACGGTCGGCCGAGTCGCTCGTGACCACGCTGCGCGAGCCGGGCGCGGTGATCCCCGAGGTGCAGGTCGAGTTCACCGTGCAGGGCCGGCGCTTCGAGGTGGTCCGCTCACCCAAGCACGAGCGGCCCCGCCGGCGACGCAGCGCAGCGGGGGGCGCCACCGTCACCACGCAGGCCACGGTCTCCCTGCGGGAACGCGTGGCCGGGGAATGGACGGCGCCGCTCACCCGGGCGGACGAGGTCGGCCAGCAGATCGCGGCCGTCCTGCACCTGGACGCCGAGCAGTTCATACAGGTGGTCCTGCTGCCCCAGGGACAGTTCGCCCAGTTCCTCACCGCGAAGTCGGATGAGCGCCGCGTCCTGCTGCGGCGGCTCTTCGGCACGCAGCGCTTCGACGGCGTCGAGGAGCACCTGCGCGTCGAGACGGCCCGGCTGGACACCGCGGTGGCCGTGGACGCGGACGTGGCCCGGACCGCGCGGGCACAGCTGGCCGAGGCGCTCCACGAGGCGCTCGGCCCGGACTGGCATGCGCCGGAGCCGTCACCGGACACGGACGACCGGCTGCTCGCCCTCGCCGCCGAGCGCGCAGGTCGCGCCCACGAGGACGCGCGGGCCGACCTCGCCACGGCCCGCGCCGCGGAGCAGCGGGCCCGGGTGACGGCGCGTGAGCTGGAGACCCGCGGGCGGGACCTGGCCGCGGCCGAGGCGTGGGCGAGCCGTCGACGCGACCACGACGCCGAGGCCGAGACCGCCGCGGCGCGGCGCCGCGCCGTCGACGCCCATGAGCGCGCCGGGCGGGTGCTCGCGGCCGCCCAGCGGGCCTCCGCGGCGGCGGACGCCGCCGGCACCGCGTCGGAGGCGGTGACGGAGGCCCTGGCGCACGTCGAGGACGAGCCGACCGCGGCGGCGTGGCTCGCCGCCGCCCGGGCGGACGGGGCCGCCGATGCGCCCGCCTCCCGCCAGGCGCTGGGGGAGGCCGAGCGCGCCGCGGAGGCGGTGGCGCGCGCCGTCCGGGACCGTGACCGGATGCGCGAGCTGGAGCAGGAGGCGGCCGCCGCGGCGGAGCGTCGGGCCGAGATCGACCGCGACCGCGCCGCCCTGGTCGAGTCCCGCCCCGAGCGTGAGGCGGCCGTCGCGGCACACCGCGCGGTCGTCGAACGCGGCACCGAGCGTCTCGGCGCCCGGGAGGCCGTGGACCGCGCCGTGTCCGAGGCCGCCGCTCGCCGCACGGCCGCCGAGGCCGCGGCCGCCCGCGCCGTCGAGGTCGAGACCGCGGCCCGGGCCCACCGGGAGGCACAGGAGCGGCGACGTGAGGCCGCCGAACGGCACGTCGGTCTGCTGCGTGCCCGGTACGAGCAGGCCGCCTCCGAACTGGCGGAGCGGCTCGTGCCCGGCGAGCCGTGCGCCGTGTGCGGCTCGCCCGAGCACCCGGCCCCGGCCGCGACCGCGGACACCGCGGTGACCGAGGCGGACGTGCGGGACGCCGAGCAGGCCCGGACCGCGGCCGACCGGGCCGCGACCGACGCCGAGACCGCCCTGCGCGCCGCCGAGCAGACCCTCCGCTCGGCGGGCGAGGCCGCCGCCGGGCTCGCACCCGAGGCCGCGCGGGAGGCGCTCGAGCGCGCCGAGACCGAACGGGCCGCGCTGGACCAGGCGGCGAAGGACCTCGCCGCGGACCGCCGCCGGCTGACCGCCGCCGAGAAGACGCTCGCCGGGGCCGACGAGACCGCCGCCGCGCTCGCGGCCGAGGACGGCCGGCTCGCCGAGGCCGCCGCCCACCGCGCCGCCCGGCTGACCGAGCTGCGGGACGCCGTCGAGGCCGCCCGCGGCGACGCCGAGACCCTCGACGCCCGCCGCGACCAGGTCACCGCCGCACGCCGGGTCCTGGCCGCCCTCGCTGCGGCGCAGGACGAGGACGCGCGCGCCCGGGCGGTCGCCGACGAGACCGGACAGGCGCTCACCGCCGCGCTGGCCGAACAGCGCTTCGACGACGTCGACGCGGCGCGCGCGGCCCGCCTCGAGGAGACGGAGGCCGCCGACCGCACGGCCGCCGTGCAGGAGTGGGACGCCGAACGGGCCCGCCTCGCCGAGCTCGAGGCGAGCGAGCCCGTCCGCCGGGGCCGCGCCCTCGCCGAGGCGGGCGTCGAGCCGCCGACCGAGGAGCAGACCCGCGCCGCCGCCGAGGCGCTCGCCGCGGCCGAGGCCGCGAGCTCGTCCCGGGCGACGGCGGTCGGGCGGCTCGATTCGCTCGTCGCCACGGTGCGCCGGCAGTCGGCCGCCCTGACCGAGGTCCTGGAGCGGTCCGCCGGGCTCATCGCCGAGCACACGCGGGTGCGGGGGCTGCTCGACCTCGTCCGCGGCGGCGGGGAGAACCTGCTCAAGATGCCCCTGACGAGCTATGTCCTCGCCGGGCGGCTCGAGGAGGTCGCCGCCGCGGCCACCGAGCGTCTGCTCGCCATGACGGACCAGCGGTATTCGATCGAGTACTCCGACGCCGTGGGCGGGCGCGGGAACAAGGGCCTCGAACTCGTCATCCGGGACCACTACGTGGACGAGACGCGCCACCCGGCCACGCTCTCGGGCGGCGAGACCTTCATGGCCTCCCTCGCCCTCGCCCTGGGGCTCGCGGACACCGTGCAGGCCGAAGCCGGCGGCATCGAACTGGACACGCTCTTCGTGGACGAGGGCTTCGGCTCGCTCGACGCGGACACCCTCGACGACGTCCTGGACGTCGTGGACACCCTGCGGACCGGTGGCCGGACCGTGGGCCTCGTCTCCCACGTCGAACGGATGAGGCAGGAGATCGGCGTGCGCCTCGAGGTGCGCAAGGACCGGCGCGGCTCGAGCCTCGCGGTGCACGACGGCGCCTGAGCGACGGGGGTGCGCCCCGCCGCCCCGGCCCGCGCCACGCGTGAGGTCAGGCCCGGCGCCACCGCCGGCGGAGGCGCTGCCGGAGTCGGCCGAGGCGTCCGGCGTCGAGCTCGGACGGGGCCGCCCAACGCTCCTCAGCCCGGCGCGCCTGCTCGGCCGCGCGCTCGGCCGCGACGCGCTGCGCCTCCCGCTCGGCCGCGACACGGCGCTCCTCCTGCAGGCGGCGCTCCCCGCGGACCTCGGTGAGCCGGTACAGCACGGGCACGAGCACGAGCGTGAGCAGGGTGGAGGACACCAGGCCGCCCACCACGGCCACCGCGAGGGGCTGGGAGATGAACCCCGCGTGCCCCGTGATGCCCAGGGCCATCGGGGTCATGGCCAGGATGGTGGCCAGGGCCGTCATCACCACCGGGCGCACGCGGTTGAGCGCGCCCACCTCGATCGCCTCGTCCAAGGTCATGCCGCGGTCGCGGCGGTACTGGTTGATCAGGTCGATCAGCACGATCGCGTTCGTCACCACGATGCCCACCAGCATGAGCAGCCCGATCATCGTGGACAGTCCCAGCGGCGTGCCGGTGGCCAGCAGCGCCAGGAACACGCCCGTGGCGGCGAAGGGGATCGACACGAGCAGCACGAGCGGCTGGCGCAGCGAGTTGAACGTCGCCACCATCACGACGTACACGGTCGCCACGGCAGCCAGCAGCGCCAGTCCGAGGTCCCGGAACGTCTGCGCCTGCTGCTCCGCCGCGCCGCCCACGGCCGCGGTGACGCCCTCGGGCAGGTCCAGCTCCGCCACGGCCTGCGTGACCCGGCGCGAGACGGCCCCGAGGTCCTCGTCGTCCGGGGTCACCGTGACGACGGCGGTCCGCTCGCCGTTCGAGGACGTCACCCGGGCGGGCACCGGCACTCGCGAGACCTCGGCGAGGTCCCCCAGCGGCACGGGCCCCTCGGCCGTCTCCACGGGCACCTGGCGCAGGGCGTCGAGGGACTCGACCGGCTCCGGGTCACCCAGCTGCACCGCGAAGCTCTCGAACCCGAAGCGGACGTCGCCCACGGGCACGGCCTGCAGGGCGGCGGCGGCCTGGCCGGCCACCGCCTCCTCGGTCAGGCCGAGCCGGGCGGCGGCGACGGTGTCCACGTCCACCTGGAACGTCGGGCGCAGGTCCGAAGCCGGCGTCGTCACCTCGCGGGCACCCTCGACGGGCCGCAGCGCCTCGGCGACCTGATCGGCGGCCGCGGTGAGGGCCTGCGGGTCGGGGGCGGAGACGGCCACCTCGATGTCCTGGCCGCCGCTCGGCCCCTGCTGTGTGGAGACGGACACGTCGCCCACGCCGTCGAGACCCGTGAGCTCGGCGCGCACCCCGTCCTGGAGGGCCACCTGGTCCGCATCCGGGTCGGTCACCACCGTGAACCGCGCCCGGTCCGCCGAGGAGCCGCCGAAGGCCCCCATCGGACCGGCGGCGGTGCCGGCCGTCCACTGGACCGTCTCGACGCCGTCGGTGTCCAGCAGCACCCGCTCGATGCGCTCGGCGGCGGCGGCCGTGGTCTCCAGCGACGTCCCCGGCTCCTGCTCCGCCGTGACGACGAACGAGTTCTGTCCCGAGTCGCCCAGGAGGTTCGTGGGGATCAGCGGGACCAGCGCGGCCGTGCCGGCCAGCAGCGCCAGGGCGGCGGCGAGGGTGACCACGGTGTGCCGCTGTGTCCAGCGCAGCACCGGGCGGTAGGCCCGGGTGAGCCATCCGCCGGCCGCCACGGGCCGGTCGCCGGGGACGGCGGGCGCGGCCGTGGTCTCGGCCCCGCGCCGCGGGGAGCGCAGGAACCACCAGCACAGCACCGGCACGATCGTCAGGGCGACGACGAGGGAGGCCAGCAGGGCGACCGTGGCGGTCACGGCGAAGGGCCGGAACAGCTCGCCGGCCAGGCCGCCCACGAAGGCGATGGGCAGGAACACGGCCACGGAGACGAGGGTGGAGGCGGTGATCGCGGTGGCGACCTCGCGCGTGCCGTCCAGGATCGCGGTGCGCCGGTCGGCACCCAGGCCGAGGTGCCGGCGGATGTTCTCCACCACCACGATCGCGTCGTCCACGACTCGGCCGATCGAGATCGTCAGCGCCCCGAGCGTCAGCGTGTTGAGGGAGTAGCCGAAGGCCGCCACCCCGATGAGGGCGGCCAGCAGGGACAGCGGAATGGACACGGCGGTGACGAGGGTGGAGCGCACCGAGAGCAGGAACACGGCGATCACCAGCACGGCGAACGCCAGGCCCAGCAGGCCCTCCTGGAACAGCGTGTCGATGGACTGCTGGATGAACGGGGCCTGGTCGAACACCACGGTCAGGTCCGCGCCGCCGCCGACCAGGGACGCCAGCTCCGGCAGGGCGTCGCGCACGGCCTGCGAGACCGCCACGAGGTCGGCGTCCGGGGTCGCGGTCACGGAGACGGACAGCGTCGGCACCCCGTCGGTGCGGGTCAGGGACGTGGGGGCCGCGGCCACGAGGGTGACGTCGGCGACCTCGTCCAGGGTGCGCGGTTCGCCGTCGCCGGAGGGAGCGACGACGATCCCGCGCAGGCCCTCGAGGTCCTCGACGGCGGCGCCCGCCTGGACGGGATAGGTGGTCGCCCCCTCGGTGACCTGGCCGACGGGGAAGAGGCCGGCGTTCTCCTCGAGTGCGTCGGTGATGTCGGAGGTGGTCAGCCCGGCGGCGGCGAGCGCGGCCGGGTCCGGGACCACGGAGACGTTCTCGTCCGTGCCGCCGAGGACGTCGGCGCCACGGACGCCGTCGATCTTCTGCAGCCGCGGGGCCAGGACGTCCTCGGCACGGCGGCGCAGGGTGTTGAGGTCCTCGTCCCCGGACAGGGCGAGGAAGACCACCGGGAAGTCGGAGACGGAGCCCGCGAAGGACGAGGTCTCCGCCTCCTCCGGCAGCTGCGGCCCCAGGTTGGCCACCACGCGGTCCACCTGGGACCGGGCCCGGTTCAGGTCTGTGCCGTAGGCGAACTCCAGCTGGACCGCGTTGAAGCCGGACTGCGACGTGGACCGCGAGGATTCGAGCCCCTCCACGGCCTGCAGGGCCGTCTCGAGGGGCTCGCCCACCTGAGCGTCCACGACCTCGGGGGACGCCCCCGGGTAGAGCGTCGAGACGGAGATGACGGGCAGCTCGAGCGGGGGGATCAGCTCCCGCTTGAGCTGCCCGGCGGAGAGGACGCCGAACACCGCGATGAACACGGTGACGAGCGCCACGAGCGCCCGCCGACCGAGTGAGAACCGTGCGAGCGCTCCCATCGGGGCGTCAGGCCAGCTTCAGTGCGGCGTCCGTGACGGTGCGGACCTCGTCCAGCAGCGCCGGGTCGTCGTTGAGCGTGTGGCCCAGGGACGGGATGAGCTCCTTGAGCGTGCCGTCCCAGCCGGCCATCTTCGCGGGGAAGCAGCGCTCGAGCAGCTTCACCATGATGGGGGCCGCGGTGGAGGCGCCCGGCGAGGCGCCGAGCAGGCCGCCGAGCGAGCCGTCCGCGTGCGTGACGACCTCGGTGCCGAACTGCAGGACGCCGCCGAAGCGGCCCTTGCGCTTCATCACCTGCACGCGCTGGCCCGCGGTGATCAGCTCCCACTCGCCGCCGTCGGCCTCCGGGTAGAACTCGTGCAGCGCGTCGATCTTCTTGTCCCGGGACTTCAGCACCTCGGTCACGAGGTACTTGGTCAGGTCCATGTTGTCCTTGGCCACGTCCAGCATCGTGCTGAGGTTGTGCGGGCGCACGGACAGCGGCAGGTCCAGGTAGGAGCCGGTCTTGAGGAAGTTCGTGGAGAACCCGGCGTAGGGGCCGAACAGCAGGGAGCGCTTGCCGTTGACGAAGCGGGTGTCCAGGTGGGGCACGGACATCGGCGGGGCACCGACGGCGGCCTGGCCGTACACCTTGGCCATGTGCTGGTTGACCACGGACTCGTCCGTGCAGCGCAGGAACTGGCCGGAGACCGGGAAGCCGCCGAAGCCCTTGGCCTCGGGGATGCCGGACTTCTGCAGCAGGGGCAGGGCGCCGCCGCCGGCACCGACGAAGACGAAGCGGGCGCGGTCCACGAGCTCGGAGCCGGCGGCCTTGTTCTTGACCTTGACCTCCCAGCGGCCGTCCGTGCCGCGGGTGAGGCCGGTGACCTTGTGACCGAAGCGCACCTCGGCGCCGGCGCCGGCCATGGCCGTGATGAGCTGGCGGGTGAGGGAGCCGAAGTCGACGTCGGTGCCGCCGGTGTTGCGGGACGCCGCCAGGCGCTGGCCCGGCTCACGGCCCTCGATCAGCAGCGGGGCCCAGGCACGGATCTGCTCCGGGTCCTCGCTGTGCTCCATGCCGGCGAACAGCGGCTGGGCGGACATGGCCTCATAGCGGGTGCGGAGGTAGTCCGCGTGGTCGTCACCCCACACGAAGGACATGTGCGGCAGCGGGTTGATGAAGGACTTGGGGTCCTTGAGCGTGCCGTCCGCCACCAGGGAGGACCAGAACTGGCGGGTGGTCCAGAACTGCTCGTTGATGCCCAGCGCCTTGGTGACGTCCACCCGTCCGTTCTTGTCCATGGGCGAGTAGTTCAGCTCGCACAGGGCGGCGTGGCCGGTGCCCGCGTTGTTCCACGGGTCGGAGGACTCCAGGCCGGCCTGATCGAGGCTCTCGTACAGGGCGATGGACCAGGTGGGCTCGAGCTTCTGCAGCAGCACGCCCAGGGTGGCGCTCATGATGCCGCCGCCGATCAGGACGACGTCGTGGGTGGCGGTGGACGAGGTGGTGGGCACGGTCAACTCCTGAAGCAGAACGACGGCGGGTGGGCGCAGTGCGACCAGGCCGAGCAGTGGCGGTCGGGCCGGGCGCCGTGATCTCCCACTGTACTACCGGTGCGTTCAGCCTTCGGTCAGCCTGACGCGCGAGAAGGGCTCGTCCAGCTGCGGCGACGTCGGGTAGGAGGCCACGCGCGGGCCGGTGGCCAGGGCCGAGATCGGATAGACCAGCGGCAGCGCCGGCAGGTCGAGGGCCATGGCCCGGACGACGCGGCGGAACAGGGCGCGGCGTGTGTCGTCGTCGGTCTCGGCCGCCGCCGCGTCCACGTCCTCGACGACGCGCGGGTTGCGGTAGCCGGTCTCGGCGCGGCCCGAGCGCGCGAAGGGCTCGAGGAACGCGTGCGGGTCTCGGTAGTCGCCGGTGCGGCCCATCAGGTGCAGGGCTCGGGTGGGTCGGGAGACGACGGCGTGCAGGTAGTCCTGGTCCTCCGGCACGGGCACGGGCACGATGTGCATCCCCACCGCGCCGAGGTCGCGGGCGACCATCGCGTAGACCCGCTCAGGCTCGGGCAGGGAGGGACGGGCCGTGCCAGCCGGGTAGAGGAACTCCAACGGCTCCCCGTCGTATCCCGCCAGGCCGAGGAACTCGCGGGCCCGGCCCGGGTTGACGTCGTAGCGCCGAGCCTCCTCGTCGCCGACGCCGAGGGACGGGGGGACGAGGTCGTGGGCCAGGCGGGTGCCCTCGAGGAAGACGTCGCTGCCGGCGATGCGCGGGCGGTCCACCGCGTACGCGATCGCCTGGCGCAGGTACTGCGCGTGCACGAGCGGATGGTCCAGGTTCATGCCCACGTAGAGCACGCCCAGGGGGTCCCGGGGCAGCACCTGGGTGCCGGCCTCGACGAGGGGGCGCAGCTGGCCGGGGGCGACGACGTCGATCACGTCCGCCGTGCCGCGCCGCAGCTCCCGCAGGCGCACGGAGGCCCGACCCCACGCCTGCACGGCCACCGGATGCGCCGCCGGATCGGAGCCGCGGTGGCGGGCGCTGGGGACCAGGAACGTTGCGCCCGAGGCACCCGGGTGGGCGCGCGTGAGCTCGGCGGTCTCCGCGGCGTCGGCCCAGCGGTAGGGGCCGGTGCCGGCGGGGGTGGTGACCTCGGAGCCGTCCACGTCGACCGTGCGGTCCCACGAGGCCGGCGAGGAGATCGCGAAGGCCGGCGAGGCCAGCGCGGCCGCGAGGTGACGGCGCGGGGAGTGCAGGCGCAGCCGCACCTCGAGCTCTCCGTGCGCCTCGACGCCGGCGAAGGCGGAGTCCGCGTCCCCGGCGTATCCGCCGAAGGCCGAGACGAACGAGGAGGGCGGGGAGACGGTCCCGTCCACGGGCGCAGGTGCGGCGGCCCACCGCTCGATGTTCGCGACCACGGCGGCGGCATCGCACGGCTCGCCGTCGTCGAACACCACCCCGGAGACCAGGTGGAACGTGTGGAGGCGGCCGCCGTCGGACTCCTCGTGCCGCTCGGCGAGGCGGGGCGTGGGGGCGCCGGTGTCCGCGTCCACGCCGAGCAGCGTCTCGAAGACCTGGCGGATCAGACGGAAGGACTCGACGTCCAGCGCGCGGGCCGGGTCCCGCGTCAGCGCCCGCGCCGGGGCGCCGACCACGAGCAGCCGGCCCGGGCCCGAGGAGCTCGGGGCGGCCGAGGACGGCGCCGCGGGCGACGTCGTGCAGCCGGCCACGCCCAGGCCGAGCAGGCCCAGGCCCCCGCCGAGGAAGGCGCGGCGAGTGGGCTGCATGGCGGCCTCCTCTGGCAGGTGACGTCGGGGTCGGGCGGGCCCGGGGGGCCCGGGGAGTGCGGGCGGGGGGACTCGAACCCCCACGTCCAGGACACTGGAACCTAAATCCAGCGCGTCTACCAGTTCCGCCACGCCCGCGCACACCCCGCGCGGGCGGGGCGAGGCCCGATCCTACCGTGCGGCGCCCGGGCGCGGCGGGCGCGGATCAGGCCTCGTCGAGGCCGAGGGTGCGGCGCAGTCGGGCCACGTGGCCGGTCGCCTTCACGTTGTACTGCGCGTGGGTGACCTTCCCGTCCGGGCCGACGACGATCGTGGAGCGGATCAGACCCTCGAAGGTCCGCCCGTAGTTCTTCTTCTCACCCCAGGCGCCGTAGGCCTCGGCCACCGCGTGGTCCTCGTCCGAGAGCAGGGGGAACGTCAGGCCCTCCTGCTCGGCGAACCGGATGATCTTGCCGATCGGGTCGGGGGAGATCCCCAGGACGACGTAGCCGGCCGCGGTCAGGGAGGCGAGGCTGTCCCGGAAGTCGCAGGCCTGCGTGGTGCAGCCGGGCGTGGACGCGGCCGGGTAGAAGTAGACGATCGTGTGCTTGCCCGCGCTGTCGCGCAGCGAGACGGGCCGGCCCTCCTGGTCCTGGAGGGTGAACGCGGGTGCCGTGTCGCCGGGCTGGAGGCGGTGCTGGGTCGTGTCGGTCATGGGCCCCAGCCTACGGTGGGCCCGGGCGGGGAGCGGGGACGACGCAGGCCCCGTCTCCGTGGAGACGGGGCCTTCGCTTCGGTGGGTGCACCCCCCGGGACTCGAACCCGGAACCTGCTGATTAAGAGTCAGATGCTCTACCGGTTGAGCTAGAGGTGCAGGTGCCGCACCGCCTCTCGGATCTCTCCGGTGCGCCGTGCAACGAGGTGAAACCCTACCAGGGGTTTCAGACGCCGTGCAAATCGGGGGGCGTGACGTCCGTCGCGTCCGTCTCCGGGGTCGCGTAGAGGCGGTCCAGTTCGTCCATGAAGGCGGTCATGAAGGCGTGGAAGTCGGTGGCGTCCTCGGCCTGGTCGAGCTCCGCGGTGCCGTCCTCCGTGAGGTCGCCCACCGGCACCCGCGTGTGCTCCGGGACGTCGAACCACGTCCGGAAGCCCGTGACGGTCTCCACCTGATAGCCGCTGCCCGTGTCCGCCACGGTGGCCACGTTGGCCAGGCCCACCTCGACGACGTCGGCGCGGTCCGCGGAGGCCTCGGTCACCGGGCCGTGCGGGTCGTCCTCGGCCACGCCCGGCGCGCGGCGGTCGTGGTCGTCCGGGGTGGAGGTGGGGTCGAACGGGCACAGCAGCATCTCGAGCGGCTGGTGGCGGTAGCCGATCACGAGGGGGGAGGAGGAGCCCGAGGGCTGGCCGTAGACGACGTTGTAGTCGCCGTGGTTGAACACGCGCGCATCGAAGACGCGGCGCAGCCGTCTGTGCAGGGTGGGCGTGTCCATGGGCCCAACGTACGCGGACCCGTCCGCACGTGTCATGCCGCGGCACCCGTCACACGGGGACGTCGCGTCGGCCCGGTGGCGCCGTGCTCACTAGACTCCGCGGCATGGACTCCGCCGCGTCGACTCCCAGCACCCCGTCCGCCGCTCCCGACATCAAGCCGCGCTCGCGCGACGTCACCGACGGGATGGAGCGCACCGCCGCCCGCGGCATGCTCCGCGCGGTCGGCATGGGGGACGAGGACTTCGGCAAGCCGCAGATCGGCATCGCGTCGTCCTGGAACGAGATCACCCCCTGCAACCTCTCCCTGGACCGCCTCGCCCAGGCCTCGAAGGACGGCGTCCACGCCGCCGGTGGATATCCGCTGGAGTTCGGCACGGTCTCCGTCTCGGACGGCATCTCCATGGGCCACGAGGGCATGCACTTCTCCCTCGTCTCCCGCGAGGTGATCGCGGACTCGGTGGAGACCGTGATGATGGCCGAGCGCCTGGACGGCTCCGTCCTGCTCGCCGGCTGCGACAAGTCGCTGCCGGGCATGCTCATGGCCGCCGCCCGCCTGGACCTGGCGTCCGTGTTCGTCTACGCAGGCTCGATCATGCCGGGCGTGGCCCGCCTGACCGACGGCACCGAGAGGCAGGTGACCATCATCGACGCCTTCGAGGCGGTCGGCGCCTGCGCCCGCGGTCTCATGTCCGAGGAGGACCTGCTCCGCATCGAGAAGTCCATCGCCCCGGGTGAGGGCGCCTGCGGCGGCATGTACACCGCCAACACCATGGCCTCCATCGGTGAGGCCCTCGGCATGTCCCTGCCCGGTTCCGCCGCCGCCCCCTCCGCGGACCGCCGCCGCGACGCCTTCGCGCGCCGCTCCGGCAAGGCCGTGGTGAACATGCTCCGCCAGGGCATCACGGCCCGGGACATCATGACCAAGCCCGCGTTCGAGAACGCGATCGCCGTGACCATGGCGTTCGGCGGCTCCACCAACGCCGTGCTGCACCTGCTCGCCATCGCCCGGGAGGCGGGCGTGGACCTGCAGCTGTCCGACTTCAACCGCATCGCCGACCGCACCCCGCACATCGCCGACCTCAAGCCGTTCGGTCAGTACGTCATGACGGACGTGGACCGCATCGGCGGCGTCCCGGTGGTCATGAAGGCCCTGCTGGACGAGGGCCTGCTGCACGGGGACACCCTCACCGTCACCGGCAAGACCCTCGCCGAGAACCTGGCCGCGCTCGATCCGGACCCGGTGGACGGCAAGGTCATCCGGACCATGGACGACGCGATGCACCCCAACGGCGGCATCGCGATCCTCCACGGCTCGCTGGCCCCGGAGGGCGCTGTCGTGAAGTCCGCCGGCTTCGATGCGGACGTCTTCGAGGGCACCGCGCGCGTCTTCGACCGGGAGCGCGCCGCCATGGACGCCCTCGAGGACGGGACCATCGCCGCCGGCGACGTGGTGGTCATCCGCTATGAGGGGCCGAAGGGCGGCCCGGGCATGCGCGAGATGCTCGCGATCACCGGCGCGATCAAGGGGGCGGGTCTGGGCAAGGACGTCCTGCTGATCACCGACGGGCGCTTCTCCGGCGGCACCACCGGCCTGTGCATCGGCCACATCGCCCCCGAGGCCGCCGAGGGAGGGCCGATCGGGCTGGTGCAGGACGGCGACCGCATCCGCGTGGACATCGCCGGACGCACCATGGACCTGCTCGTGGACGAGGCCGAGCTCGCCGCCCGCCGCGAGTCCTGGGAGCCGGTGGAGCCGAAGTTCACCACGGGCGTGCTGGGCAAGTACGCCAAGCTGGTGCACTCCGCCGCCGAGGGTGCCTACCTGGGCTGAGGCCCGGTCGGCCTGCACGCCGAGACGAGCAGAGGATGAGCATGCACGCGATCGACGCCCGGGCCGGGGGACCCGCGCCTCGTCCCGGGCGGGAGGCGCGCTGATGGAGGTCGTCATCCTGCCCGACGCCGCCGCCCTGGGCCGGCACGGCGCGGACGCGGTGGCCGCCCACGTGGCGGCCCGTCCCGAGGCCGTCCTGGGGCTGGCCACCGGCTCCTCGCCGCTGCCCGTCTACGACGAGCTCGCCCGCCGGGTCCGGGACGGGGAGCTGTCCCTGCGCTCCTGCCGCGCGTTCCTGTTGGACGAGTACGTCGGCCTGCCCGCGGGACACCCCGAGTCCTACCGCACCGTGATCGAGCGGGAGTTCGTCGCGCGCACGGACATCGCCCCGGAGGCCGTGCACGGTCCGGACGGCGGGGCGGCGGACGTCCCGGGCGCCTGCGCCGCCTACGAGGAGGCGCTGCGCGAGGCCGGCGGCGTGGACGTGCAGCTGCTCGGCGTGGGCACGGACGGGCACATCGCGTTCAACGAGCCCGGCTCCTCCCTCGCCTCCCGCACGCGCATCAAGGTGCTCGCCGAGCAGACCCGGCGGGACAACGCCCGCTTCTTCGACGGCGACCTCGACCAGGTCCCGACCCACTGCCTCACCCAGGGCGTGGGCACGATCCTCGACGCCCGACACCTGGTCCTGCTGGCCCGGGGCGAGGGCAAGGCCGAGGCGGTGCGGCAGCTCGTGGAGGGCCCCGTGAGCGCCCGCTGGCCGGTCACCGCCCTGCAGCTGCACCCGCACGTGACCGTCCTCGTGGACGACGCCGCCGCCGGGCGGCTCGAGCTCGCGGGGGACTACCGCCACATGTGGGAGGCCAAGCCGCGCTGGCAGGGCCTCTGAGCGTCACCCGTCCGCCGATCCACCCACCCCAGGAGGCCGCCGTGGCAGTGCAACCCGCACCCCGCCCCGCCGCGCGTCGAGCCGGCGACCCCGCCGGCCGACGTGCCGCCGTCGGTGCTGCGAGCGGACCGCGTCCACGACGGCGAGCGCCTCGGCGGCCCCGGCTGGATCGCCCTGGCGGAGGGCCGGGTCACGGCGGTCGGGGCCGGGGACCCGCCGCGCACCCACGGCCCCGTCCACGAGCTCGGCGACGCCCTGCTCGCGCCCGGCTGCGTGGACGTGCACTGCCACGGCGGCGGCGGGCACGCCGTCGAGTCCGGTCCGGACGCGGCCCGCGCGGCGGCCGCGGCGCACGCCCGCGCCGGCACGACCACGGTGGTGGCCTCCCTCGTCACGGACGAGGTCGACGCGCTCGTCGCGCAGCTGACGGCCCTGGCGCCCCTGCGCGCGGAGGGCGTCCTGGCCGGCGTGCACCTCGAGGGCCCTTGGCTCTCGCCCCTGCACCGCGGCGCGCACCGGGCCGCGTCCCTGCGGGCTCCGGAGCCCGAGGACGTCGCGCGCCTCGTCGAGGCCGGCGCGGGCAGCCTCGCGATGGTGACGCTGGCCCCCGAGCTGCCGGGCGCCCTCGACGCGGTGGGCCGGCTGGCGGAGGCGGGCGTCCTCGTCGCGATCGGCCACACCGACGCGTCCTACGAGGTCACGCGCGCGGCGATCGAGGCGGGTGCGCGGATGGCCACCCACCTGCACAACGCGTGCCGGCCCGCCCACCACCGCGAGCCCGGGCCCGCCGTCGCCCTGCTGGAGGACCCCCGCGTGGGGATCGAGACCATCGTGGACGGCGTCCACCTGCATCCGGCCACGGTGCGGCGGGTCGCCCGGGAGGCGGGGGAGCGGTGGATCCTCGTCTCGGACGCGATGGCCGCCGCCGGCTGCGGCGACGGCGACTTCTCCCTCGGACCCCTGCGGGCCCGGGTCCACGACGGCGTCGCGCGGGTGGTCGGCGCGGATGGCGCAGCCGGGGCCATCGCCGGGTCCACGGCCACGGTCGCCGGCTCGGTGCGCTCCGCCGTCGCCGCCGGGGTCGACCTCGACGCCGCGCTGCGGGCGGCGACGGCCGCGCCCGCGGACGCCCTGGGGCTTCCCGACGTCGGCCGGCTCCGAGCCGGGAGCCGAGCGGACGCCGTCGTCTTCGGCCCGGAGCTCGAGGTGCGCGGGGTGCTCCGTCACGGAGCGTGGGTGGAGGCGGCCGCCCCCGCGGCGGCTGACTAGGGTGGGCTCAGGCCCGGGATCCGATCCCGACCGCCCGGTCGTCTCACGATGTGACGCTTTATCTCACATTGCGAGACAGGCGGGTGGTCGATGGCGGGCGGGGCGCACGGCTGTCGATACTGAGACCACCCCCGAAGGACCCGGCGGCCCGTGTCCCCACCTCAGACTCCGCCACGCCGGCCCGATCCGTCATCGACGCGGCCACGGTCCCCGACGCCCGACGGATCCGAACGACGACCGTCCGACGCCCCCGCGACGGACACGCAGCGACGAACGCAGTGAGGTGACCCCATGAGCACGACCCCCCGCGACGCCCGCGCGGCGGTCCCGCAGGTCCCGACGCCGGCCTCCCGCCCGACGGAGACGGCCCGGGTCCAGGAGCGCCGTCCGGCCCCTCGGCCCGAGATCGTCGAGCCGCGGGTGCCCGGCGAGGGCTCCCGCGTCGAGCCGACCCGGATGACCGGTTCCGAGGGCATCATCCGCTCCCTGGAGGAGCTGGGGGTCACGGACGTGTTCGGGCTGCCCGGCGGCGCCATCCTGCCGACCTACGACCCGCTCATGGACTCCGATCGGATCCGCCACATCCTGGTGCGCCACGAGCAGGGTGCCGGTCACGCGGCGCAGGGCTACCACCTGGCCACCGGCAAGGTCGGCGTGGCCATCGCCACCTCCGGTCCCGGCGCCACCAACCTGGTGACCGCCATCGCGGACGCCCACATGGACTCCCAGGCGGTCGTGTTCATCACCGGCCAGGTCTCCTCCGCCGCGATCGGCACGGACGCCTTCCAGGAGGCGGACATCGTGGGCATCACGATGCCCATCACCAAGCACTCCCGGCTCGTGACCCGGCCCGAGGACGTCCCCCAGGCCCTCGCCGAGGCGTTCCACATCGCCGCCACGGGCCGGCCCGGGCCCGTGCTCGTGGACGTCACCAAGGACGCCCAGCAGGGCGAGTTCGAGTTCGCGTGGCCGCCCCGGATCGACCTGCCCGGCTACCGCCCCGTCCTGCGCGGCCACCCCCGGCAGATCCGCGAGGCCGCCCGGCTGGTCCGCGAGGCCCGGCGCCCCGTGCTGTACGTGGGCGGCGGCGTGGCCCGCGGCGAGGCCCATGAGGAGCTGCGCGCCCTCGCCGAGCTCACGGGCGCCCCGGTGGTCACCACCCTCACCGCCCGCGGCGTCTTCCCCGACTCGCACCCCCAGCACCTGGGCATGCCGGGCATGCACGGCGGCGTCCCCGCCGTGGCCGCGCTCCAGCAGGCCGACCTGCTGATCACGCTCGGCGCCCGCTTCGACGACCGCGTGACCGGTCACCTGCCCTCGTTCGCCCCCGGCGCCCGCGTGATCCACGCGGACATCGACCCGGCCGAGATCTCCAAGAACCGCACCGCGGACGTGCCGATCGTCGGCCACGTCAAGGAGATCATCCCGGACCTGGTGGCCGAGCTCGCGACGGACACCGAGGCGCTGCCCGACCTCGCCGACTGGTGGGCGGTGCTGCGGCGCCTGCAGGAGACCTACCCGATGGGCTGGACCGAGACCGAGGACGGCCTCCTCGCGCCCCAGGAGGTGATCTCGCGTCTGTCGGCCCTGTCCGGCACCGAGGCCACCTACGTGGCCGGCGTCGGCCAGCACCAGATGTGGGCCAGCCAGTTCGTCGCCTACGAGCGCCCGCGCCAGTGGCTCAACTCGGCCGGCCTCGGGACGATGGGCTTCGCCGTCCCCGCCGCGATGGGGGCGCAGGTGGGCGAGCCCGACCGCGTGGTCTGGGCCATCGACGGCGACGGCTGCTTCCAGATGACCAACCAGGAGCTCGCCACGTGCGTGATCAACCGCATCCCCATCAAGATCGCGGTGATCAACAACTCCTCGCTGGGCATGGTGCGTCAGTGGCAGACCCTCTTCTACGACGGGCGCTACTCGAACACGGACCTGAACACGGGCTACGACACCGCCCGGGTGCCGGACTTCGTCAAGCTCGCCGACGCCTACGGCGCCGCGGGCCTGCGCTGCGACCGTCGGGAGGACCTGGACGACACCATCCGCCAGGCCCTGGCCATCGACGACCGCCCCGTGATCGTGGACTTCGTGGTCTCCCGCGACGCCATGGTCTGGCCGATGGTCCCCGCGGGGGTCAGCAACGACGCGATCCAGGTGGCCCGGGGCATGACGCCCGACTGGGACCAGGAAGACTGAGGAGGGCAACCGATGGAACGCCACACCCTGTCCGTGCTCGTCGAGGACGTGCCCGGCACCCTGACCCGCGTGGCCGGCCTCTTCGCCCGGCGCGCATTCAACATCCACTCGCTGGCCGTGGGCGTCACGGAGGTCGAGGGCCTGTCCCGGATCACCGTGGTCGTCGACGCCGACACGGACCTGCTCGAGCAGGTCACCAAGCAGCTGAACAAGCTGATCAACGTGATCAAGGTCGTCGAGCTCACGCCCGACTCCTCCGTTCAGCGCGACCACCTGCTCGTGAAGGTGCGCGCCGATGCCGCCACCCGCGGTCAGGTCGTCCAGGCGGCCGACCTGTTCCGCGCCCACGTCGTCGACGTGGCCCCGGAGTCCCTGACCCTCGAGGCCACCGGCACCCGTGACAAGCTCGAGGCCTTCCTCGAGATGATGGAGCCCTACGGCGTGCGTGAGCTCGTCCGCTCGGGCACCCTCGCCCTCGCCCGGGGGCCGCGGTCCATGACCGACCGCGCCCTGGCCCGCTGACCCGTCCCGATCCACCCATCCCGTGAGGAGAACAGCATGACCGTGAAGAAGTTCTACGACGACGACGCCGACCTGTCGATCATCCAGGGCCGCACCGTGGCCGTCATCGGCTACGGCTCCCAGGGCCACGCCCACGCCCTGTCGCTGCGCGACTCCGGCGTGGACGTGCGCATCGGCCTCGCCGAGGGCTCCAAGTCCCGCGCCAAGGCCGAGGCCGAGGGCCTGCGCGTCGTCGACGTCGCCACCGCCGCCGCCGAGGCCGACCTGATCATGATCCTCACCCCGGACCAGGTCCAGGCCGACGTGTACGACCAGCACATCGCCGGCAACCTGCAGGAGGGCGACGCCCTCTTCTTCGCGCACGGCTTCAACGTGCGCTTCGGCTACATCCAGGCCCCCGAGGGCGTCGACGTCGCCCTGGTCGCCCCCAAGGGCCCGGGCCACGTGGTGCGCCGCGAGTTCGAGGCCGGCCGCGGCGTGCCCGCGCTGATCGCCGTCGAGAAGGACGCCTCCGGCCAGGCCCACGCCCTCGCCCTGTCCTACGCCAAGGCCGTGGGCGGCACCCGCGCCGGCGTCATCGAGACGACCTTCACCGAGGAGACCGAGACCGACCTGTTCGGCGAGCAGGCCGTGCTCTGCGGCGGCGCCTCCCAGCTCGTGCAGTACGGCTTCGAGACCCTCACCGAGGCCGGCTACCAGCCCGAGATCGCCTACTTCGAGGTGCTGCACGAGCTGAAGCTCATCGTCGACCTCATGGTCGAGGGCGGCATCGCCAAGCAGCGCTGGTCCATCTCCGACACCGCGGAGTACGGCGACTACGTCTCCGGCCCCCGCGTCATCACCCCCGACGTGAAGGAGAACATGAAGGCGGTCCTCGCCGACATCCAGTCCGGCGCCTTCGCGCAGCGCTTCATGGACGACCAGAAGGCCGGTGCGCCCGAGTTCAAGGAGCTGCGCGCCCGGGGCGAGGCCCACCCGATCGAGAAGACCGGCCGCGAGCTGCGCCAGATGTTCTCCTGGCTCAAGGACGCGGACGACGACTACACCGAGGGCACGGCGGCCCGCTGAGCCGCCTGAGCCCCCGACGCCGGCCCCGGGCATCGCGCTTCGGGGCCGGCGTCGCATTCCGGCCACGGTCCGGTCACGCGTCTAGGCTCGGACCGGAGCGCGGGCCGGCCCGCCTCCCATCCCACCGCACCACACCTCCAGGAGCACCCGTGAGCGCAGCCCAGCCCGTCGTCCTGATCGCCGAGGAACTCTCACCCGCCACCGTCGAGGCCCTCGGCCCCGACTTCGAGATCCGCCGCACGGACGGCGCCGACCGCGCCCGACTCCTCGAGGACCTGCGCGACGTCGACGCGGTGCTGATCCGCTCGGCCACCCAGATGGACGCCGAGGCGATCGCCGCCGCGCCGCAGCTGAAGGTCATCGCGCGCGCCGGCGTCGGGCTGGACAACGTGGACGTGCCCGCCGCCACCGAGGCCGGCGTCATGGTCGTCAACGCGCCGACGTCGAACATCATCTCCGCCGCCGAGCTCACCTGCGGCCACATCCTGGCCGCCGCCCGCAACATCGCGGCCGCCCACGGCTCGCTCAAGGCGGGGGAGTGGAAGCGTTCGAAGTACACGGGCGTCGAGCTCTACGGCAAGCGGCTGGGCGTGATCGGCCTGGGCCGCATCGGCGCGCTCGTGGCCGAGCGCATGAAGGCGTTCGGCATGGAGATCCTCGCCTACGACCCCTACGTGACCACCGCCCGCGCGCAGCAGCTCGGCGCGAGCCTCGTCGAGCTGGACGAGCTGCTCGAGCGCGCCGACGTGGTGACGATCCACATGCCCAAGACCCCCGAGACGGTCGGCATGATCGGCGATGAGCAGTTCGCCCGCATGAAGGACACCGCGATCATCGTGAACGTGGCCCGCGGCGGCCTCGTGGACGAGGACGCCCTCGCCCGCGCGCTCGAGGCCGGGACCATCGGGGGCGCCGGCATCGACGTCTTCAGCTCCGAGCCGGCCACGGACCTGGCGTTCTTCGCGCACGACTCCGCCGTCGTCACCCCCCACCTGGGCGCCTCGACCGCCGAGGCCCAGGAGAAGGCGGGCGTCGCCGTCGCCGGCTCCGTGCGCCTGGCCCTCTCCGGCGAGCTCGTGCCGGACGCCGTGAACGTGGCCGGCGGCGCGATCCACGAGGACGTGCGCCCCGGTCTGCCGCTGGCCGAGAAGCTGGGCCGCGTGCTCACCGCGCTGGTGGGCGAGCAGTCCATCACGGCCGTCGAGGTGGAGATCGCCGGTGAGATCGCCGAGCACGACGTCTCCGCGATGCGCCTGGCCGCCCTGAAGGGCGTGTTCACGGACATCGTCTCGGACCAGGTCTCCTACGTGAACGCCCCCGTGCTGGCCGAGCAGCGCGGCGTCGAGTGCCGCCTCACCACCACCGCGGTGTCCGAGTCCTACCGCAACACCGTCACGGTGCGCGCCGCGACCGCGCAGGGCACCCAGACCGCCGTCACCGGAACGCTCACCGGCCCGCGCCAGGTGCAGAAGCTCGTCGGTGTGGACCGGCACGAGCTCGAGGTGCCGCTGGCCGACCACCTGCTCGTGTTCGCCTACCAGGACCGCCCGGGCGTGATCGGCGTCCTGGGCCAGGCCCTCGGGGTGCAGGGCGTGAACATCGCCGGCATGGACGTCTCGCGCGACGACGAGGGCGCCGCCCTGGCCGTGCTGACCCTGGACGGGGCGCTGTCCGGAGACACCGCGGCCACGCTGGCCGCGGCCATCGGCGCCGCCCGTGCGGCCGAGGTGGACCTCTCCGCCTGACCCGTCGACGCCCGGGCGGGCATCGCGGGGCCGGCGCGCGTCGCCCTGTGTTGAGATGGTGTCCATGTCGCGTCCACCCGAGCCCCGCCCCGCACCCCCGCACCCGCCCCGACCGCGCGCGCCGCAGCGGCCCGCCCCGCCACGCCTCCGGGTGTGCAGGGCCGCTGGGCCCGGCGCGCGGCGGGCGGGCTGATCGGCGTCAGTGTCCTGCTCGCCGCCTGGTCGTTCGCCCTCCCCTTCGTGTTCGGGCTGGGCCCGCGGCAGGTGCCGTGGTGGCGCGAGGTCTTCGACGTGAACCACGAGGCCAACCTCACGGCGTGGTGGAGCTCGGGCCTGCTCCTGCTGGGGGCCGCGGGCTTCACCACGGTGGGTCTCGTGCGCCGCGCGCTGGGGCGGACCGGCGGCGGAGCCTGCTCGCGTGGCTGACCCCCGCGGCCCTGCTGGCGGCCATGAGCCTGGACGAATCGACGCAGCTCCACGAGCAGGCCGGCCGGCTGTGGGAGGCCCTGCCGTTCGCGGGGGAGAACCCGCTGCCCGCGTTCCAGTGGCTGATCCTCGGCGCGCCGGCCGCGATCGTCGTCCTCGGGCTGCTCGCGCTGTGCACCGTCGCCCTGCCCCGCCGGACCCGAGCGCTGACGGTGGCGGGCGGCGCGGTGTTCTTCGTCGGCGCGATCGTCCTCGAGGCGGTGCCGCTCGTCTTCGGGATCGGGCGCAGCACCCTGGCCTACCACGTGGCGACGCACGCGGAGGAGCTGACCGAGATGATCGGGGCGTCCGTGCTCGTGGTGGCCCCGTGGGCCCACCTCCACCTGCGGCCTGCGCCGGGCCATCTGCAGGTGACCGCCGACGGCGTCCCGGACGCCGACGCGGACGACGTCGTCCTCGGCGCGGGCCCCAGGCCCGCCGCTAGACTCGACGACTGTGACTGACGCCCGCGCCCCGTACTACCTGACCACGGCCATCTCCTACCCGAACGGCGAGCCGCACATCGGCCACGCCTACGAGTACATCGCCTCGGACGCGATGGCCCGCTTCCAGCGGCTCGACGGGCGGGACGTGCGCTTCCTGACCGGCACGGACGAGCACGGCCAGAAGATGGAGCAGACGGCGCAGCAGCAGGGCGTGAGCGCCCTCGAGCTGGCCACGCGCAACGCCGCCGTCTTCAAGGAGATGGACGACGACGTCCTGGACATCTCCTACGACCGCTTCATCCGCACCACGGACACGGACCACGCCGAGGCCGTCCGCGAGATCTGGCGGCGGATGGAGGCCAACGGGGACATCTACCTCGGCTCCTACGCCGGCTGGTACTCCGTGCGGGACGAACGCTACTTCGGCGAGGACGAGACCGAGGTGGGTCAGGACGGGGTGCGCCGCGCCGTCGAGACCGGCACCGAGGTGACGTGGACGGAGGAGGAGTCCTATTTCTTCCGCCTGTCCAAGTACCAGCAGCCGCTGCTGGACCACTACCGCGAGCACCCGGACTTCGCCGCCCCCCGGTACCGCTTCAACGAGGTCATCCGCTTCGTGGAGGCCGGGCTCGAGGACCTGTCCATCTCCCGGACCTCCTTCCAGTGGGGCATCGACCTGCCGGCGCCCGCGGACCCCGACGCCGCCGACGCCGACCGGCGCGCCGACCACGTCACCTACGTCTGGGTCGACGCGTTGACGAACTACCTCACCGGCGCGGGCTGGCCGGCGGAGGACCCGGAGGCGTTCGCGCGCTACTGGCCGGCGGACCTGCACGTGATCGGCAAGGACATCTCCCGGTTCCACTGCATCTTCTGGCCCGCGTTCCTCATGTCGGCCGGCCTCGAGCTGCCGCGCCGCGTCATGATCCATGGCTTCCTGAACAACAACGGGGCCAAGATGTCCAAGTCCCTGGGCAACGTGGTGCACCCGCGGGAATGGGTGGCCCGGTACGGCCTGGACGCCATTCGCTTCTTCCTGCTGCGCGAGTTCCCGTTCGGCGCGGACGGCTCCTACAGCCACGAGGCCGTGGTGAGCCGCAAGAACGCGGACCTGGCCAACAACCTCGGCAACCTCGCCCAGCGCTCGCTGTCCATGGTGGCCAAGAACTGCGGCGCCGCCGTGCCCGAGCCGGGCGAGTTCACCGAGGCGGACCGCGCCGTCCTGGCCCAGGTCGACGCCCTGCTGGAGCGCTCCCGGTCCGCGTACGCGGTGCAGGACTTCCACGACGCGCTCGAGGAGACCTGGCGCGTGCTCGGTGAGATCAACGCCTACTTCGCGGACCAGGCCCCGTGGGTGCTGCGCAAGACGGACGAGCCGCGCATGCGCACGGTGCTGTACGTGACGTTGCAGGCCGTGCGCCGGGTGGCCCTGCTCGCGCAGCCGGTGATGCCCGGCTCGGCCTCGCGGCTGCTGGACCTGCTCGGCGTCCCCGCCGAGGGCGACGCCGGCCGCACCGGCGCGTCCGGCACCGGCCCGCGGTCCTTCGCCGCGTTCCACGAGGACCTGGTCCCCGGCACGCCGCTGCCCGCCCCGCAGCCGGTCTTCCCGCGGCACGAGGAGCCCGCCGAGGACTGAGCCCGTCCGGAGGGTGAGACCGGGTGTCACACGATGTGGTCCTCACGCGTGCCCCGCGTAGCCTGAGGGCCATGACCGAGACCACACGCAGCTCCGCAGACCCCTTGGACATCGCCGTCATCGGCGGCGACGGCATCGGCCCCGAGGTCACCGACCAGGCCGCCGCCGTCCTGCAGGCGGCGTTGCGTGCCGAGGGGCGTCCGGAGGCCCGGCTCACCCCGTATCCGCTGGGTGCGGAGCACTGGCTCGAGACCGGCGAGGCGCTCACGGACGAGGTCCTCGAGTCCCTGCGCCGCCACGACGCGATCCTGTTCGGGGCCGTCGGCGCCGCGCCCGGGGACGAGCGCATCCCGTCCGGGCTGATCGAGCGCGGCATGCTGCTCAAGCTGCGCTTCGCGCTGGACCACGGCGTGAACCTGCGCCCGGCCACCCTGCTGCCCGGCGCCGTCAGCCCCCTGGCCGCGCCCGGCGAGATCGACTTCACCGTGGTGCGCGAGGGCACGGAGGGGCCGTACGTGGGCAACGGCGGTGCGATCCGCGTGGACACCCCGCACGAGATCGCCACGGAGGTCTCCGTGAACACGGCGTTCGGCGTGCGCCGCGTCGTCGAGGACGCCTTCCGTCGCGCCGACGCGGGCGAGCGCAAGCGCCTCACGCTCGTGCACAAGCACAACGTCCTGGTCCACGCCGGCCACCTGTGGCGCCGCACCGTGGAGTCCGTGGCGGCCGACTTCCCCGCGGTCACCTGGGACTACATGCACGTCGACGCCGCCATGATCTTCCTGGCGACGGACCCGGCCCGCTTCGACGTGATCGTGACGGACAACCTGTTCGGGGACATCATCACGGACCTCGCCGCGGCCGTGACCGGCGGCATCGGGCTCGCCGCCTCCGGCAACATCAACGTCGAGGGCACGGCGCCGTCGATGTTCGAGCCGGTCCACGGCTCCGCTCCGGACATCGCGGGCCAGGGGATCGCCGACCCCGTGGCCGCCATCCTCTCCGCCGCCCTGCTGCTCGAGCACGTGGGCGAGACCGGCGCCGCGGCGCGCGTGCGCACCGCGGTGTGGGCGCACCTGAAGGACCGGGTGGACGGCGCGCGGGGCACCACCGCCGAGGTGGGCGCCGACGTCGCCGCGCGGGTCTGACGCGCGGGCCCGGCGCGTCGACGCCGGGTCTAGGATGGGGCGACGGCCTGTGGCGTGTGCCACGCCCGGCGCCGTGGCCCCCGCGCGTCGTGCCCGGCACCGGAGCCGTCCCCATCCGCCACCCGTCACGAGGAGTGATCCCACCGTGTCCGAGACCGTGTTCACGCGGCAACCGCATCTGTCCCCGATGTCCGATCAGCAGCGCGTCGAGATCCTCCAGGACCCCGGTTTCGGCAACGTCTTCACGGACCACATGGTCTCGATCGACTGGACCTGGGACGAGGACGGGGGCGCGTGGCACGACGCCCGCGTGGAGCCCTACGGACCGCTGTCCCTGGACCCCTCGGCCGCGGTGCTGCACTACGGCCAGGAGATCTTCGAGGGCCTGAAGGCCTACCGGCACGAGGACGGCTCGGTGTGGACGTTCCGCCCCGAGGCCAACGCGGCCCGCCTGAACCGCTCCGCCCGCCGCCTGGCCCTGCCGGAGCTGCCCGAGGAGCTGTTCCTCGGCTCGCTGCAGGCCCAGCTCGAGGCGGACCGGGCCTGGGTGCCCACCGGCCCGGGCCAGTCCCTCTACCTGCGCCCCTTCATGTTCGCCTCCGAGGCGTTCCTCGGCGTCCGCCCGGCCCGGCAGGTGCGGTACATGGTGATCGCCTCGCCGGCCGGCAACTACTTCGGCGGCGAGCTCAAGCCGGTGACCATCTGGGTCTCGCGTGACTACGCCCGCGCCGGCAAGGGCGGCACGGGCGCGGCCAAGACCGGCGGCAACTACGCCGCCTCGCTGCTGCCCCAGCTGCAGGCCGCGGCGAAGGGCGCCGACCAGGTCGTGTTCCTCGACCAGTACCACGACGACGCGATCGAGGAGCTCGGCGGCATGAACGTGTTCTTCGTGCACGCCGACGGCCGCCTCGTCACCCCGGCGCTCACCGGCACGATCCTCGAGGGCGTCACCCGCTCCTCGATCCTCCAGCTCGGCCGGGACATGGGCCTGACCGTCGAGGAGCGTCGCGTCACCCTCGCCGAGTGGGCCGAGGGCGTCCGCTCGGGCGAGATCACCGAGGTCTTCGCGTGCGGCACCGCCGCCGTCGTGACCCCGATCGGCCGTCTGCTCGACGGCGACGACGTGATCGAGTCCGCCGGCGGGGCCGACGTGGCCCTGAAGATCCGCACCGAGCTCGAGGGCATCCAGACCGGGCGCGTCGAGGACCGCCACGGCTGGCTGCACCGCCTCGTCTGACCCCACCCCACGAACGGAGACCCCCGTGAGCTCGCACCGCTCCTCCGCGGCCGCCGAGGGCGCCCCACTCCCGGCCACGACGCCGGAAGACCTCCCGCCCACCGAGGCCGCCGGCCGGCCCCGCTGGACGCCCGCGAAGATCGCCGTCTGGGTGGCCGTCGCCCTGCTCGGCGGCGTCGCCTGGACCATGCTCGCCCTGCACCGCGGCGAGACGATCAACGCGATCTGGTTCGTGTTCGCCGCCGTGGCGACGTTCGCGATCGGCTACCGCTTCTACTCGAAGTACGTCGAGCGCATGATCGTCCACCCGGACGACACCCGCGCCACCCCGGCCGAGTACCGGGCCGACGGCCGGGACTACGTGGCCACCGACCGCCACGTGCTCTACGGCCACCACTTCGCGGCCATCGCCGGCGCCGGTCCGCTCGTGGGCCCCGTGCTCGCCGCGCAGATGGGCTACCTGCCCGGCACCATCTGGATCATCGTCGGCGTGATCCTGGCCGGCGCGGTCCAGGACTACCTCGTCCTGTTCTTCTCGATGCGCCGCGGCGGCCGCTCGCTCGGCCAGATGGCCCGGGACGAGCTGGGCCGCGTCGGGGGCACCGCCGCGATCGTCGCGACCCTGCTGATCATGGTGATCATCACGGCCATCCTGGCCCTCGTGGTGGTCAACGCCCTGGGCGAGTCCCCGTGGGGCGTGTTCTCCGTGGCCATGACCATCCCGATCGCGCTCTTCATGGGCGTGTACCTGCGCTGGATCCGCCCGGGCCGCATCACCGAGATCTCCGTGATCGGGTTCGTCCTGCTCCTGGCGGCCATCATCGGCGGCGGCTGGGTGGCCGGGACCGAGTGGGGCGCGGCCCTGTTCACCCTGGACCGCACCACCATCGCCTGGGCCGTGATCATCTACGGGTTCGTCGCGGCCGTGCTGCCCGTGTGGCTGCTGCTCGCTCCGCGCGACTACCTGTCCACCTTCATGAAGATCGGCGTGATCGCCGGTCTCGCGCTGGCCATCGTCGTCGTGCAGCCGCGCATCGGCACCCCCGCGTTCTCCGAGTTCGCCTCGGGCCAGACCGGCCCGGTGTGGCCCGGTTCGCTGTTCCCGTTCCTGTTCGTCACCATCGCGTGCGGTGCGCTCTCCGGCTTCCACGCGCTGATCGCCTCGGGCACGACGCCCAAGATGGTGGAGAAGGAGCGGCAGACCCGCTTCATCGGCTACGGCGGCATGCTCATGGAGGCCTTCGTGGCCATCATGGCGCTCGTGGCCGCCGTCTCGCTCGACCGCGGCATCTACTTCGCCATGAACTCCCCGGCCGCCCTCACCGGCGGCACCCCGGAGACCGCCGTCGACTTCGTCATGGGCCTCGGCCTGGCCGGCGTGAACCTCACCCCCGGGGACCTGACCCACCTGGCCGACCTCGTGGGCGAGGAGACCGTGGTCTCCCGCACCGGCGGCGCCCCCACCCTCGCGGTCGGCCTGGCGCACATCATGGGCCAGCTCGTGGGCGGCGACGCGCTCATGGGCTTCTGGTACCACTTCGCGATCATGTTCGAGGCGCTGTTCATCCTCACCGCCGTCGACGCCGGCACCCGCGTGGCCCGGTTCATGCTCCAGGACTCCCTGGGCAACGTGGTCCCGCGCTTCAAGGACACCTCGTGGCGCGTGGGCGCGTGGGTCTGCACGGCTATCATGGTGGCCGCGTGGGGCGCCGTGCTGATCATGGGCGTCACCGATCCGCTGGGCGGCATCAACACGCTGTTCCCGCTGTTCGGCATCGCCAACCAGCTGCTCGCGGCGATCGCGCTCGCCGTCGTCCTGACGATCGTCGCGCGCCGCCGGGACTTCCGGGGCCTGTGGATCGTGGCGCTGCCGCTGGCGTTCATCACCGTGGTCACCACCGTGGCGTCGTTCCAGAAGATCTTCTCCTCCATCCCGGCGGTGGGCTACTGGGCGCAGCATCGCGCGTTCCAGGACGCGCTGGCGGCGGGGAAGACGAGCTTCGGCGCCGCGAAGTCCGTGCCGGCCATGGAGGCCGTGGTCCGCAACACCTTCATCCAGGGCACGCTCTCCGTCGTCTTCCTGGTGTTGGCGCTGATCGTCATCACGACGTCGGTGCTCGCCACGGTGCGCGCCTTCCGCGGCACCGAGGTCATCGATCACCAGGACCCGTACGTGCCCTCGCAGCGCTTCGCCCCGGCCGGGCTGTTCGCCACGGCCGAGGAGAAGGAGCTGCAGCGGCAGTGGGACGCCCTGCCGGCGGACCGGCAGCCGGTGCGGGGTCACTGACGTGGCCGATCCGCGCGCGACGCCGGCCGGGCCCTCCACCGCGGAGGGCCCGGCCGGCCCGTCTCGGCCCGGGGTGTGGGCCCGGGTGCGCTGGTGGGTCCGCCAGCTCTCCGGAGAGGGGAAGTACGACGCGTACGTGGCCCATCACCGGGCCCACCACCCGGGGCGGGCACCGATGACCGAGCGGGAATTCTGGCGGGCCGAATACGCCCGCCAAGAGGCGAATCCGGGCAGCCGCTGCTGCTGAGCGGTCTCGACCCGCCCTGCACCGCCCCGCACCGCGCTGAGCCAGACGAATCCGCCCGCGAGCCAGACGAATCGGTCGCCCCGGACCGTCGGGCGCGGCCGAATCGTCTGGCTCGCGGCGTCAGCGGGGTCGGCATCGGGTGGGGTGTCCGGCGACGGCGCCCGCCGCTCACCCACTAGGCTGGCGGCCATGCGCATCGCCCGTTTCGTGGACCAGGCCGAACCGACCTACGGCATCGTGGAGGGCCCGGCCGACGCCGACCCCTCCGAGCTGAGCATCACCGCCCTGCAGGGCGACCCGTTCTTCCACGGGATCCAGCCCACCGGCACCACGCACCGCCTCGAGGATGTGCGTCTCGTGGCCCCGATCATCCCGCGCTCGAAGATCGTGGGCGTCGGCCGCAACTGGGCCGACCACGCGAAGGAGCTCGGCAACGAGGTCCCCGCCTCGCCGCAGTTCTTCCTCAAGCCGAACACCGCCGTCGTGGGGCCGAACGAGCCGGTCACCCTGCCCAGCTGGTCGGACGAGGTCTCCTACGAGGCCGAGCTCGCCGTCGTCATCGGCACCATCTGCAAGGACGTGCCGGTGAGCCGCGTGGACGACGTCGTGTTCGGCTACACCGTGGGCAACGACCTCACCGCCCGCGACGCCCAGCGCACCGACCTGCAGTGGGCCCGCGCCAAGGGCTTCGACGGTGCCTGTCCGCTGGGCCCGTGGATCGAGACCGAGCTGGACGTGGAGCCGGCCGGCGGCCTGCGCATCACGTCCCGCCTCGACGGTGAGACCCGCCAGGACGGCACGACCGCGGACATGGTCTTCGGCGTCCGCGAGCTCGTGGCCGCGGCCTCGGAGATGTTCACCCTCCTGCCCGGCGACGTGATCCTGACCGGCACCCCGGGCGGGGTCGGGACGGTCCAGGAGGGCCAGCGCGTCGAGGCCGAGGTCGAGGGCATCGGCATCCTCGCCACCGTCTTCCGCCGCTGACGCAGGCGCCCGACGACGGCGTCCGGGCCCCCGCGTAGACTCGGGGCATCATGACTGACGCCACCGCTCCCGTGTCCGAGAACGCCCCCGCCCCCTTCGTCGACGTCCCCCAGGTGGACGCCGAGACCCCCGTGCGCGTACGGTTCGCCCCCTCGCCCACCGGCACCCCCCACGTGGGGTTGATCCGCACGGTCCTGTTCAACTGGGGCTGGGCGCGGCACACCGGCGGCACCCTCGTGTTCCGCATCGAGGACACGGACGCCAAGCGCGACTCGGAGGAGTCCTACCAGCAGCTGCTCGAGGCGATGCGCTGGCTCGGGATCGACTGGGACGAGGGCGTCGAGGTCGGCGGCCCGCACGAGCCGTACCGTCAGTCCCAGCGCGGACAGATCTACGCGGACGTGATCGAGAAGCTCAAGGCCGGCGGACACATCTACCCGTCCTACTCGAGCCCCGAGGAGACCGAGGCCCGCCACCGGGCCGCCGGCCGCGACCCCAAGCTCGGCTACGACGGCCACGACCGCGACCTCACGGACGAGCAGATCGCCGCCTTCGAGGCCGAGGGCCGCGCGCCGGTCTGGCGGCTGCGCATGCCGGACGAGGACATCACCTTCACCGATCTGGTGCGCGGGGAGATCACCTTCAAGGCCGGCTCCGTGCCGGACTTCGTGGTGGTCCGGGCGGACGGCTCACCGCTGTACACCCTCGTGAACCCGGTGGACGACGCGCTCATGGGCATCACCCACGTGCTGCGCGGCGAGGACCTGCTCTCGTCCACTCCGCGCCAGATCGCGCTCTACCGCGCCCTGTACGCGATCGGCGTCGCCCGGTACATGCCGGTGTTCGGCCACCTGCCCTACGTGATGGGCGAGGGCAACAAGAAGCTGTCCAAGCGCGATCCGCAGGCCAACCTGTTCCTGCACCGGGACAACGGCTTCATCCCGGAGGGCCTGCTGAACTACCTCGGCCTGCTGGGCTGGTCCCTCTCCGCGGACGAGGACATCTTCACCCCGCAGCAGTTCGTGGAGCACTTCGACGTGCACAAGGTGCTGGCCAACCCCGCCCGCTTCGACGAGAAGAAGGCGATCGCGATCAACGGCACGCACGTGCGCATGCTCGACGTGGCCGACTTCCGTGACCGTCTCGTGCCCTACCTGCACGCGGCCGGCCTCGTGGGCGAGCACCTGACGGAGCGGGAGATGGAGGTCCTCACCGCCGCGGCCCCGCTCGTGCAGGAGCGCGTGCAGCTGCTCGGCGAGGCCGTCGAGATGCTCGCCTTCCTCTTCACGGCGGACCGGGACGTCCGGACGGCCGAGGGCGCCCTCAAGGGGATGCCGGCGGACCTGGGCGCCGCCGTCGCCGCGGCCCGGGAGGCGCTGGCCGCCCTGCCCGAGGAGGAGTTCACCACCGAGCGCATCGAGGCGGCGCTGCGGGCCGCCCTCATCGACGGCCTGGGCCTCAAGCCGCGCCAGGCGTTCGGCCCCGTGCGCGTCGCGGTGACCGGCCGCAAGGTGTCCCCGCCGCTCTTCGAGTCGCTCGAGATCCTGGGCCGGGACTCCGCGCTCGCCCGCCTGGACCGCTTCGCCGCGGAGCAGGGCCTGGACCAGGACCAGCCCACCGACGCATGAGCCGGGGCGCCAGCACGACGCCGGCCGACGGGTCCGCGGGCGCGCCCGCGCCGCCGGCCTGGGACGCCGTCCTCTTCGACCTGGACGACACGCTGCTGGATCTGCGCTCCGCCCAGCACGCCGCGTTCGACGCGACGGTGCGCCGGCAGTGGGCCGGGGCCGCCGACGTCGATCCGGCGGTGCTGGCCGAGGCCACCGAGGCCTTCGCGTCCGACGCCGGCGGCCACTTCGGGCGCTACGTGGCCGGGGAGCTGACGTTCGAGGAGCAGCGGCTGGCCCGCGTGGCCGACGCCCTGCGCGCGCTCGGCGTGCCCGAGGACGCGGCGACCCCGCTCGACGGCCTGTGGACCACCGACTACGAAGAGGTCGTGCGCGGGCACTGGGCGCTGTTCCCCGCGACCGCCGACGTCCTCGCCGAGGTGCGGGGAACAGGCCGTGGCGTGGGGATCGTCACGAACAACGTGGAGGCCTACCAGCGCGGCAAGGCCGACGCCCTCGGTCTGGAGTGGGTCGAGGTGCTGATCGGCTCGGACACGGCCGGGGCCCCGAAGCCGGACCCGGCCCCCTTCCTGGCCGGCTGCTCCCGCCTGGGCACGGACCCGGGACGCACCCTCATGGTGGGGGACAGTCTGCGTCACGACGTCGAGGGGGCCCGGTCGGCGGGGCTCGTCCCGGTGTGGATGAGCCCCGACGCCCCCGCCCACGGCGGGGCGGAGGAGCCGCTCTGGGACGAGGAGCACGCGTGCTGGCGGATGCGGGCGATCGGCGGGTTGCAGACCTGGCTGGCGGCCTGACCCGCCGATTTTGCACGTGCCGCCCGGAGGGTGTAGAGTTCTTTCTCGTTGCCGGAGAGATCCGGGAACACCGAGCTCATGAATATGATGCACATCGGTCAGGCATGCTTGACCGACAGTGGGGTATGGTGTAATTGGCAACACAACGGTTTCTGGTACCGTCATTCTAGGTTCGAGTCCTGGTACCCCAGCGAGTCTTCGGACTCAGTGAACGCGCACGGGCGGAGACGCTCGGACGTGGCGCACGGCCCCATCGTATAGCGGCCTAGTACGCCGCCCTCTCACGGCGGTAACGCGGGTTCAAATCCCGCTGGGGTCACGCAGTCGCCGCCCGGTCCTCGGACCGGAACGGCACGGGCGGATGAACGCATCCGTCGCCTGAACAGGAGACGCAGGCGCAGCAGAAGGTCTCCACGGCATCGCTTCCGCACACGCGGACAGCGCGCTCGGCCCCATCGTATAGCGGCCTAGTACGCCGCCCTCTCACGGCGGTAACGCGGGTTCAAATCCCGCTGGGGTCACCCGAGTGACAGGAAGCCCGGTCCCTGCGGACCGGGCTTCCGTCGTCTCCGTCCGCCGGGCCGGCGGGATGGGCGGCCGGCGCGCGCCCGTGAGACGATGGCCCACGTGCCACACACGGATCAGAACGCCCCAGACCTCGGCGTCGACACGGCCGTCCGCCGCGTGCGCGAGCACCTCGCCGCGCTCGAGTTGCCCTTCGAGACCGTCACCGCAGGGCAGGACCGCGCCGAGCGAGAGCGCACCCTGCACCAGATCGATGACTACGTGCTGCCCCGCCTCGACTCGCTCGACGCGCCGCTGCTGGCCGTCGTCGGCGGCTCCACCGGTGCGGGCAAGTCCACGCTGGTGAACGCGCTCGTCGGCCACGAGGTCTCCCGCTCCTCCGCCCTGCGGCCCACCACGCGGCAGCCTCTGCTGCTGCACAACCCCGCCGACACCCACTGGTTCACGGGCCCGCGGGTGCTGCCCGACCTCGCCCGCGTCAGCGTGCACCGCGACGCGGCCGCCGGCCCCGTCGAACCCGACCAGTCCGCGATGGACACGGTCGCGCTCGTGGCCGAGCCCGCACTGCCCTCGGGCATCGCCCTCGTGGACGCCCCGGACATCGACTCCGTGGCGGACCAGAACCGCGCGCTGGCCCGGCAGCTCCTCGAAGCCGCCGACCTGTGGATCTTCACGACGACGGCGCACCGCTACGCCGACGCCGTGCCCTGGCAGCTGCTGGACGAGGCCGCCGCCCGCGACATCACCGTGGCCGTCGTGCTCGGCCGCGTGCCCGAGGGCGCGGCGGAGGACATCACCCCGGACCTGCGGCGCATGCTCACCGAGCGCGGCCTCGCCGACGCCCGGATCCACGTGATCCCCGAGACCCGCTTCGACGAGCGCGGCCTGCTCCCGCAGGAGCACGTCGCGGGCCTGCGCGCCTGGCTCGAGACCCTCGCCGCCGACGCCCAGGCGCGCGGCGCCGTCGCCCGCCGGACCGTGGACGGCGTGCTGGGCCAGCTGGCCGCCCGCGTCGCCGACCTGGCCCGCGCCGAGGAGGAGCAGCGGCATGCCGCGGACCTGCTCGCCCGGATCGTGGGGGACTCCACGGACCAGGCCGTCGGCCGGGTCCGCGAGGCCACCTCGGACGGCACGCTGCTGCGCGGCGAGGTGCTCTCCCGCTGGCAGGACTTCGTCGGCACGGGGGAGTTCTTCCGCGGCGTCGAGACCACGATCGGCCGGCTGCGGGACCGCCTCGGCGCCCTCGTGCGCGGGCGCCCGGCACCGCCCGAGGAGGTCGAGACCGCCCTGGAGACCGGCCTGCACGCCGTGATGGTCGAGGCGGCCGCCGCAGCCGCCGAGCAGATCGAGCGGCGCTGGGCGTCCGAGCCGGCGGGCCGGGCCCTCGTGGCCGGGCGCGACCTGGGTGCCCTGACGCCGGACGCGTCGGCGCGGGCGGCCGACGTCGTGCGGGACTGGCAGTCGGACGTGCTGGCGCTGATCCAGGAGGAGGGCGCGGGCAAGCGCACGCGCGCCCGCCTGGCGGCCACCGGCGTGAACGGCGCGGCCGTGGCCCTCATGATCATCTCGTTCGCCTCCACCGGCGGACTCGCGGGCATCGAGGTCGGCATCGCCGGCGGCGCCGCCGTCGTCGGGCAGAAGCTGCTCGAGTCGATCTTCGGCGAGGACGCCGTGCGCCGCATGGCCCGGCGGGCCGATGAGCTGCTCGAGCTCCGCGTGCGGGCCTTCCTCGAGACCGTGCTCGCGGACCGCTTCCTGCCGCTGCTCCACCTCGAGCGCGAGCCGCAGGCCACCGAGGAGCTGCGCGCCCTCGTGCCGGTGCTGCGCCGCGGGGTGGCCGCCGGCGTCGACGGCCCGACCGAACCCGAGCACGCCCCGTCCGCCGCCGAGGCGGGGGAGGAGTCCCGATGAGCCGCCGCGACACCCCCGCCCTGGCCCCCCGCCTGGACGCCCTCGGCGAGGCCGCCGAGCTGGCCGCGGGCCGCCTGCCCGAGGACGTCGTGGCCGGGGCCGACGCCGTCGTGCGCGCGGCCGGGGAGCGCCAGGCACTCTCCGCGGAGCACACCGTGGTCGGATTCTTCGGGGCGACGGGCTCCGGCAAGTCCTCCCTGTTCAACGCGCTCACCGGCCGCGACCTGGCCCGCGTGGCCGCCACCCGGCCCACCACGTCCGAGCCGCTCGCCGCGGTCTGGGGCGTGGGCCGGGGACAGGGGCTGGACCCGGACGCGGAGCACGGCGACGGCACCGGCGAGGGCGGCGGCGCGGCCGCCCTGCTCGACTGGCTCGGCGTGCGCCGCCGCCACCTGCTGGACGAGGCGCCCGTGCTCGACGACGGCCGCCCCGGCTTCCTCGGCGTCGGCCGCCGTGACGGCGCCGACGCCACCGGTCTGATCCTGCTGGACCTGCCGGACATCGACTCGGTCGAGCGGGGCAACCGCGAGATCACCTCCCGGCTGGCCGGCCACGTGGACGTGCTGGTGTGGGTCGTGGACCCGGAGAAGTACGCGGACGCCGTGCTGCACCGCGAGTTCCTGGCGACCATGGGCTCGCACGCGGCCGTGACCCTCGTGCTGCTCAACCAGGTGGACCGGCTCTCGGTGCGTGACCGGGACGTCGTGCTGGCCTCGCTGCGCCGGATGCTCTCGGGGCACGGCCTCGGCGACGTCCGGGTGCTGCCCGTGTCCGCGCGCACGGGGGAGGGCCTCGAGGAGGTCGGCCGGCAGGTCGCGGCGATCGTCGCCCAGCGCGGCGCGGCCGCCGAACGCCTGGGCGCGGACGTCGCGGCCCGTGCCGCGGACCTCGCCGCCGCCTCGGGCGAGGGCGAGCCGGCCGGCGTCGGGCCCGGGGACGAGCAGCGGCTCGGGCGCGAGCTGGCCGTGGCCGGCGGCGTGCCGGCCGTCGTCCGGGCGGTGGAGGGCTCGTACCGGCTGCGCTCGGCCAAGCGCACCAGCTGGCCCGTGCTGCGCTGGATGCACTCCTTCCGCGCGGACCCCCTGCGGCGCCTGCACCTGATGCCCGAGAGCGCCGCCCCCCGCCGCGACCGGGACGAGGTCGCCCGCGACCCCGCGCTGCACCGCACCTCCCTGCCCGAGCGCTCGGGCACCCAGCGGGCCGTCGTCGACGGCGCGGTCCGCACGCTGGCCGCCGCGGCCGGCGCGGGAGCCTCCGAGCCGTGGGCCGCCGCCATCCGCCGCGCGGGCCGGGAGCACGCCGAGGAGCTCCCCGGCGCCGTGGACCAGGCGATCGCCGCCACCGACCTCGGGGCCGGTCGGGGCAGCTGGTGGCACCCCGTGCTGGACGTGCTGCAGTGGCTCGCCCTCCTCACCGCCGTCGTCGGCGCCGGCTGGCTGGGCGTCCTCGCCCTGGCGGGGTACCTGCAGTTCCCCCTGCCGCCCGCGCCCACGGTCGAGGGCTTCCCCCTCCCGACGCTGCTGCTCGTCGGCGGCCTCGCGCTCGGCGTGCTGCTGGCCCTGCTGGCGATCCCCCTGACCCGGTGGACCGCCGCGGCGCGGGGACGCCGCGCGCGCCGCCGCCTCGAGGAGGCGACCACCGACGTCGGCCGGCGGCTCGTCGTCGACCCGGTGCGCGCCGAGGTGGACCGCTTCCGCGCCTTCCGCGACGCCCTCGCCCGGGCCTCCGGCGCCCCGGTCCGGCGGGGCCGCCGATGACGGTGCGCGACCCCGCGGCCGCGGCGGGGGCGACCGTCGGCGACCTCACGGAGGCCGAGCTGCTGGAGGTCGTCCTGACCGGGCTCGCTCCCGCCGTCCGGGACGGCCACTGGCCCGCCGGCACCGTCGCCCCGGGCGACGACGCCGCCCTCGTGCCCGCGCCCCGCGGCGGGACGCTCATCTCCACGGACGCGATGGGGGAGGGCACGGACTTCCTGCACCGCTGGCCGGCCGGCCCCCGCACCCGCGGCCACGACGCCGGCTGGAAGGCCGTCGCCCAGAACCTCTCGGACGTCAACGCGATGGGCGGGAGCGCCTCCGCGCTCGTCACCGCCCTCACCCTGCCGCCGACGACGCCGGTCGCCTGGGTTCGGTCGTTCGCCGCGGGCATCGTGGGCGCGGTGCGTCACCTCGGCGCGCCGGACTGCCGGGTGGCCGGGGGCGACCTGGGCACCGGCGGACGGGTCCACGCCGCGGTGACGGTGCTCGGGGACCCGCACCCCGGCGGAGTGCTGTGCCGCACGCCGGCCGCGGCGGACCGGGACCGCGTGCTCGCCGAGGGCGCCGACCTCGTCCATGCCCAGGCGGTGCCGGACGGTCCCCGGGCCGCCGCGCCCCCGGGGCCGGGGTGGGCCGCCGCCGGGCTCGCCGTGCTGCTCACCGACCGCGCGGAGCTGGAGCGACGGGCGGACGCCCTCCCCGCCGCCGACCGGCCGTCACCGCGGGAGCTCGCCCGCGCCGTCCGCGCCCAGCTGCGACCCCGCCCGCCGCTGGCCCTCGGACCCGCCGCGGTGACGGCCGGCCTGCTCACCCTCATGGACGTCTCCGACGGCCTGGGCAAGGACGCGCACCGCATGGCGGCCGCCACCGGCGGGGCAGGCCCCGCGCCGGCACCGTGGCTGGACGAGGCCTGGCTGGCGCAGGCCGCCGCACCCCTGCGCCGCGTGGCCGCCCTGGCCGGGACCAGTCCGGAGGCGCTCGTGACCGGCGGGGGCGAGGACTACGGTCTCCTGGGGCTGGCGTGGCCCGAGACCGAGCTGCCCCGGGGGTTCACGCGGATCGGCCGGCTCGTGCCGGCCGGGGCCCGGGCGCCGGCCGGGCACCGGCCGCTGCCCGGGTCCGGCTGGGACCCGTTCGCCGGCTGAGCGCCCGGGCCGGGGTCCGCGGGCGGGTCAGGCCGCGCGGAGGAGTCGCTCCGGGTCGAAGCGGTGCCCGAGGCCGATGACGTCCCACCCGTGCTCGCGCCACGCGGCGACGTCCAGGACGTTGCGCCCGTCGATCAGCAGGCGGGAGGCCACGCGTGCGCCCACGGTGTCCGGATCCATCTCGCGGAACTGGCGCCACTCGGTCAGCAGCAGGGTCAGCTCGGCGCCGTCCACGGCCGCCTCGAGCGAGTCCACGTAGTCGAGCCGCGGGAAGCGGGCGGCCGCGTTGGCGTTGCCCTCGGGGTCGTATACCCGGACGTCGGCGCCGGCCGTGTAGAGACGGTTGGCGACGTCGAGGGCGGGGGAGTCCCGGACGTCGTCGGAGTCCGGCTTGAACGTGACGCCCAGCACGGCGATCCTCGTGCCGTTGAGCACCTGCACGCTCGCGGGGGTGGGGGCGGGCCCGGAGGCCTCGGCCCGGCGGATCCGGCCGTCGCGAGCCGCGGAGAGCACCTGCACGGCCAGGTCCACCACGCGGTCGCGGCGGCGCAGGTTGATGTCATCCACCTCCGCCAGGAACCGCATGGTCCGGTCCAGGCCCAGCTCGGAGACGCGGGCCTGGAGCGCGCGGATGTCCTTGGGCAGGCAGCCGCCCCCGAAGCCCACGCCCGCGTTGAGGAACCGGCGTCCGATCCGCGCGTCGTGGCCGATCGCGTCCGCGAGGGTGCCGATGTCCCCGCCCACGTTCTCGGTGATCTCCGAGAACGCGTTGATGAACGAGATCTTCGTGGCCAGGAAGGCGTTGGCGGCCACCTTCACCAGCTCGGCCGTCTCGAGGTCTGTGCTGATCCACGGGGTGTCGGCCGCGAGCTGCCGCGCGTAGACGCGGCGCAGGATGCCCTCGGCGCGGGGCCCGTGCATGCCGATGACGAGGCGGTCCGGGGTGAGCGTGTCCCTCACGGCGAAGCCCTCCCGGAGGAACTCGGGGTTCCAGGCGAGCTCGACCTCGCCCGGCAGTCCGGCCTCGGCGCGCACGGTGCGCACGAGCTCGGCCAGGCGGCGCGCGGTGCCCACGGGCACGGTCGACTTGCCGACGATCAGTGCGTCGCGGTCGATCGCCGCGGCGAGGGAGGCGACGGCGGCGTCCACATAGCTCAGGTCCGCCGCGGTCTCGCCCACCTTCTGCGGGGTGCCGACGCCGATGAAGTGGACGTCCGCCCAGCGGGCCGCCTCCGCGACGTCGGTGGTGAAGCGCAGCCGCCCGGAGGCGACGTGGGTGCGCAGCAGCTCGGGCAGGCCGGGTTCGTGGAAGGGCACCTCGCCGCGGGCCAGGCGCTCGATCTTGGCCGGGTCCACGTCCACGCCGAGGACCTCGAAGCCCAGCTCGGCCATGCAGGCGGCGTGCGTGGCGCCCAGATAGCCCGTGCCGATCACGGACAGCCGCGGCGCGGCCTCCTGCTCGGCGGGGGCGGCGGGCGCGGTCGTCTCGGTCACAGCGGACTCCTCGGTGGTGCGGGGGGCGGCGGTCGGGGACCTGGTTGACGCTAGGCCCCGCGGGTGAACGCGGGAAGAACGGGGTGTCTCCGCGGCGCGTCCCGTCGGTGGCGCGGGCGGGCCTCAGGCCTCGCCGGCGCGGATGAGCTCGGTGAGCCGCGTCGCGGCGGAGACGACGGCGTCCGCGTGCAGCCGGCCCGGCTGACGGGAGAGCCGCTCGAGGGGGCCGGAGATCGAGACCGCCGCGATGACGCGGCCGCTGGGGCCGCGCACCGGTGCGGACACCGAGGCGACCCCGGGCTCGCGCTCGGCCAGGGACTGGGCCCAGCCGCGCCGCCGCACCGCCGCGAGGACGGTGGGTGTGAACACGGCGCCGGCCAGCCCCTCGACGAGCCGCTCGTGGTCCTCCCAGGCCAGGAGCACCTGCGCGGCGGAGCCGGCCTTCATGGACATGCGAGCGCCCACGGGGATGGTGTCGCGCAGGCCCCAGGGCCGCTCCGCGCTGGCCACGCACACGCGGGAGTCCGCCTGCCGACGGAACACCTGGGCGCTCTCGCCCGTGGCGTCGCGCAGCCACAGCAGCACCGGGCCGGAGGCCGTGGTGAGCCGGTCCTCGCCGGCGGCGGAGGCGAGCTCGGCGAGGCGGGTGCCCAGCACGTAGCGGCCCTGCAGGTCCTTGCCCACCATGCGGTGGTGCGTGAGGGCGGCCGCGAGCCGGTGCAGCGTGGGCCGCGCGATCCCGGTGGCGATGACGAGCTGGGCGAGCGTGGCCGGGCCGGACTCGAGCGCGTCAAGGATCGCCACCGACTTGTCCACCACGCCGACACCGCTGGGATGCCGGTGGAGCGAGGGGCCGATGAGGTCGTCCTCGGTGGGCGGGCGCACGGGCTCGGTGGTCATGGGGTGATCGTAGTCGTCTCACTGCGCGGACGGCCGGGGGTGTCGGTGTGCGTCGCATGTGACCGGGCCGGCCGGGGCCAGGTCCGGCATGTGAGACGAAATCTCACGATATGGAATATCGCGCCGCGTGGTCGAGAACGGCCCCGCCGCGCCCCACAGTGGTCCGTGAGCACCGGCGCCCCGCGCCGGGCGACGACCGACAGGTGCGTGAGCAGGAAGGTGCGGCACATGACGACGGCGACGACGCGGCCCAGGACGCTGGCCGAGAAGGTCTGGGACGAACACGTGGTGGTGCGTGGCGAGGGCGAGGGCGCCTCCCGCACCCCCGACCTGCTCTACATCGACCTGCACCTCGTGCACGAGGTGACGAGCCCGCAGGCCTTCGAGGGGCTGCGTCTGGCCGGGCGTCCGGTGCGCCGGCCCGACCTGACCATCGCCACGGAGGACCACAACACCCCGACGCTGGACATCGACCAGCCGATCGCGGATGCCACCTCGCGCACGCAGATCGAGACCCTGCGGGCCAACTGCGCCGAGTTCGGCGTCCGCCTGCACCCGTTGGGCGACGCCGAGCAGGGCATCGTCCACGTCGTCGGCCCCCAGCTGGGTCTGACCCAGCCCGGCCTCACCGTGGTCTGCGGCGATTCCCACACCTCCACCCACGGCGCGTTCGGCGCCCTGGCGTTCGGCATCGGCACCTCCGAGGTCGAGCACGTCCTGGCCACCCAGACCCTGCCGCTGAAGCCCTTCAAGACCATGGCGGTCACCGTGGACGGCACGCTGCGCCCGGGTGTGACGGCCAAGGACATCATCCTCGCGGTCATCGCGAAGATCGGCACGGGCGGGGGCCAGGGCTTCGTGCTCGAGTACCGCGGTGAGGCCATCCGGAACCTCTCCATGGAGGGCCGGATGACCATCTGCAACATGTCCATCGAGGCCGGCGCCCGCGCCGGCATGGTCGCCCCGGACGAGACCACCTTCGCCTACCTGAAGGGCCGTCCCCATGCCCCCGAGGGCGACGACTGGGATGCCGCCGTCGAGCACTGGCGCACCCTCGCCACGGACGAGGGTGCCGAGTTCGACGCCGAGGTGGTCATCGACGCGGACACGCTGGAGCCGTTCGTCACGTGGGGCACCAACCCGGGGCAGGGCGTGAGCCTGAACGACACCGTCCCCGCGCCCGAGGACTTCGCCGACCCGGTGGCCCAGGAGGCGGCCCGCAAGGCACTGTCCTACATGGACCTGGCCCCCGGCACCCCGATGAAGCAGGTCGAGGTCGACACCGTGTTCATGGGCTCGTGCACCAACTCCCGCATCGAGGACCTGCGGGCGTTCGCCGAGGTCGTCCGGGGCCGACGCAAGGCCGAGGGGCTGCGCGTCATGGTCGTGCCGGGCTCGGCGCGCGTGCGTCTGCAGGCCATGGACGAGGGCCTGGACAGGGTGTTCGAGGACTTCGGGGCCGAGTGGCGGTTCGCCGGCTGCTCCATGTGCCTGGGCATGAACCCGGACCAGCTCTCCCCGGGGGAGCGCTGCGCGTCCACCTCCAACCGCAACTTCGAGGGCCGGCAGGGCAAGGGCGGGCGCACCCACCTGGTGTCCCCGGTGGTCGCCGCGGCCACCGCCGTGCTGGGCCGCCTCGCCAGCCCGTCCGACCTGCCCGCCCTCACCCCCCAGGAGGCCTGAGCCATGGAGAAGTTCACCACCCACACCGGCGTCGGCGTGCCGCTGCGCGCCTCGAACGTGGACACGGACCAGATCATCCCGGCCGTGTACCTCAAGCGGATCTCCCGCACGGGCTTCGAGGACGCCCTGTTCGCCGGCTGGCGCCAGGACCCCGACTTCATCCTGAACACCGAGCCGTTCAGCGGAGGCACCGTGCTCGTGGCGGGCTCGGACTTCGGCACCGGCTCCTCGCGCGAACACGCCGTGTGGGCGCTCAAGGACTACGGCTTCCGCGCCGTGATCTCCCCGCGCTTCGCGGACATCTTCCGCGGCAACTCCGCCAAACAGGGGCTCGTCGCGGCCCAGGTGGAGCAGGAGGACGTCGAGCGCATCTGGAAGGAGCTGGAGAACCGTCCCGGGACCCCGGTCACCGTGGACCTCGTCACACGCACCGTCGAGTGCGGGGATGTGACCGCCCCCTTCCAGATCGACGACGACACCCGTCACCGGCTGCTCGAGGGCCTGGACGACATCGCCGTCACCCTGGGGCACCAGGCCGAGATCGACGCCTACGAGGCGGACCGCCCCGCGTACAAGCCCACCACCCTGCCGGCCCGCACGGCCGGCTGACCGGCCGCCGCCGGGAGCGCACCATTGCCGCGCGTGCCCGGCGACGCCCTATGCTGGGAGGCGATTCCGGGACCGCCCGCCGCACACGGCGGGCGGTCCCGTTCAGAGACCTCCCCGCTCCGGCGGAGTGGCCGAGACCGTGGCCCTGCGGCCGCGCTGAGGAAGGACGCGCATGGCGAAGCTCTTGACCATCCATGGCGGAAAGCCGCTGACCGGTGAGGTGACCGTGCGCGGCGCCAAGAACCTGGTGCCCAAGGCCATGGTGGCCGCCCTGCTCGGCAACTCGCCGTCCGTGCTCCGGAACATCCCCGAGATCAAGGACGTGGACGTCGTCAGCTCCCTCCTCGAGATCCACGGCGTGTCCGTGGAGTGGGACAAGGAGACCGGGCGGATCACGATGGACCCGGCCGGGGTGAAGTCGGCCCTGACCGCCGAGATCGACGCCCACGCCGGCGACTCGCGCATCCCGATCCTCTTCTGCGGCCCGCTCATGCACGCGATCGGGGAGGCCTTCATCCCCGACCTCGGCGGCTGCAAGATCGGCGACCGCCCGATCGACTACCACCTGGCCGTGCTGCGCAACTTCGGCGCCGTCGTGGACAAGCGCCCGGGCGGCATCTCCATCTCCGCCCCCAAGGGCCTGCACGGCGCCAAGCTCGAGCTGCCGTACCCCTCCGTCGGAGCCACCGAGCAGGTGCTGCTGACCGCTGTGAAGGCCGAGGGCATCACCGAGCTCAAGGGCGCCGCCGTCGAGCCGGAGATCCACGACCTCATCGCCGTCCTGCAGAAGATGGGCGCGATCATCACCGTGCAGACGGACCGCACCATCCGCATCGAGGGCGTGAGCGAGATGCGCGGCTACAACCACATCGCGCTGCCCGACCGCAACGAGTCCGCCTCGTGGGCCTCCGCCGCCCTGGCCACCCGGGGGGACATCTACGTCCGCGGCGCCGAGCAGCGCGACCTGACGGCGTTCCTGAACACCTACCGCAAGATCGGCGGCGAGTTCGACGTCGTCGACGACGGCATCCGGTTCTGGCACGCCGGCGGCGATCTCAACCCGCTCGTGCTCGAGACGGACGTGCACCCCGGCTTCATGACCGACTGGCAGCAGCCCCTCGTGGTGGCGCTGACCCAGGCCAAGGGGGTCTCCATCGTGCACGAGACCGTGTACGAGAACCGCTTCGGCTTCACCGACGCCCTCGTGCGGATGGGCGCCTCCATCCAGCTGCACCGCGAGTGCCTCGGCTCCGTGCCGTGCCGCTTCGGTCAGCGCAACTTCCTGCACTCGGCCGTGATCTCCGGCCCGACGCCGCTGCACGGCGTCGAGTTCGACATCCCGGACCTGCGCGGCGGCTTCTCCCACCTGATCGCCGCCCTCACCGCCGAGGGCACCTCCACGGCGACGGGCCTGGAGATCATCAACCGCGGCTACGAGCACTTCATGGCGAAGCTCGAGGGCCTCGGCGCCGACGTCGAACTGACCGAACGCGACCGGTGAGCGGCGTGGACGCGCAGAGCCCTGCCGCCGCGGGGGGTCGTCCGACGCGTACCGCGCGGGCCCCCTACGTGATCCCGGGGGTGATCGTGCGACCGGCGATGCGGGCCCTCGTCCGCCAGGTGTGGGAGGGGACCGAGCACCTGCCCGAGACCGGCGCGATCCTCGCCGTCAACCACATCTCGGAGGTGGACCCGCTCTCCGTGGCCCACATGGTCTACAACCAGGGCCTGCTGCCGACCTTCCTCGCCAAGGCCGAGCTCTGGAAGGTGCCCGTGCTCAAGCAGGTCCTCGAGGCCACCCGCATGATCCCGGTCGAGCGCACCCGCGACGGCGGCCGCTCGCTCGCCGCCGCCCGCGAGGCCGTCGCCACGGGCCGGGCGATCATCGTCTACCCGGAGGGCACCGTCACCCGCGATCCCGACGGCTGGCCCATGGCCGGGCGCAACGGGGCCGTGCGCCTCGCCCTGCAGACCGGCGCCCCGCTCATCCCCGTCGGTCAGTGGGGCATCCAGGAGCTGCTGCCGTACGGCGGCCGCTCCCTCCGCGTCCTCCCGCGCAAGACCGCCCGGATCCGGGTCGGCGCGCCCGTCGACCTCGCGGACCTGCGGGACCGCCCCGTGACGGCGGGGACCCTGCGCGAGGGCACCGGCCGCATGATGGGCGCGATCACCGACCTGGTCGCCGAGCTGCGCGGAGAACCGGCCCCGGAGGGCCGCTGGGATCCCACGGCCGGAGCGCGGGTGGCCGAGGCATGAGCGATCCGCGCACCGTCGCCGTCCTCGGGGCCGGCAGCTGGGGGTCGGCCTTCGCCCGCGTCCTGGGCCTGAGCACCAGCCCCGAGTCCGCCCGCGCGTCCGAGATCGTGATGTGGTCCCGGCGGGCCGAGGTCGCCGAGGCCATCACCGAGCGACACGAGAACCCCGAGTACCTGCCCGGCATCACCCTGCCCACCTGCGTGCGCGCCGTCACCGACGCCGCCGAGGCGGTCCGGGGCGCCGGCGTCGTGGTGGTGGCCGTGCCCGCGCAGCACGTGCGCGAGACGCTGCGCACCGTGCGCGCCGACCTGGCCCCGGACGCCGTCGTGGTCTCCCTCGTCAAGGGCCTCGAGCGCGGCACCGACGCGCGGATGTCGCAGGTCTGCGCGGAGGAGCTGGGCCTCAGCCCGGACCGGTTCGCGGTGGTCTCCGGACCCAACCTCGCCCTCGAGATCGCGCGCGGCGAGCCCACCGCCACGGTGGTCGCCTCGGCCTCGCGCGCGACGGCGGAGCGCATCGCCGCCCTCACGGCCGGCCGGACCTTCCGGCCCTACACGAACACGGACGTCGTGGGCGTGGAGATCGGCGGCGTGGTGAAGAACGTCATCGCGCTCGCCGTGGGCATCTGCGACGGGCAGGGGCTGGGGGACAACTCCAAGGCCTCCGTCATCACCCGGGGCCTGGCCGAGACCACCCGGCTGGCCGTCGCGCTCGGCGGCGACACGGACACCATGGCCGGGCTCGCCGGCCTGGGCGACCTCGTGGCCACGTGCGCCTCGCCCCTCTCCCGCAACCGCACGGCCGGCCGCCACATCGGCACCGGCCTCAGCGCGGAGGAGGCGGTGGCCGCCATGAGCCAGACGGCCGAGGGCATCAAGTCCGTCTCCGCCATCGTGCACGCCGCCCGCGCCCACGGTGTGGAGATGCCCATCAGCGAGCTGATGGACCGGGTGGTCGCCGGGGACGTGGCCGTGGACCGCCTCGCCGAGCTGCTGCTCGCCCGTGACCTGAAGTCGGAAGGACGCACCGCATGACCGCCACCCCCGCCCCGGAGGCCGCCGCCGACGCGCGTCCCCGCGTGCTCCTGCTCTTCGGCGGCCGCTCGAGCGAGCACCCCATCAGCTGCGTGACCGCGGCGGGCGTGCTGCACGCGGCCGACCGTCAGCGCTGGGACGTCGTGCCGGTGGGTGTGGCCCGCTCCGGCCTGTGGTCGCACGACGAGCTGGACGTGGCCTCGTTCCGCCTGGACGGCGACGCCCTGCCGGAGGTGCCGGAGCCCGAGGCCCCGGTGAGCCTGCGCGCCCTGCCGGACGGCACCGTCGAGCTGACCGCGGCCGACGGCTCCTCGCTGGGCCCGGTGGACGTCGTGTTCCCGCTGCTGCACGGCCCCTGGGGCGAGGACGGCACCCTCCAGGGCATGTTCGAGTCGCTGGGTCTGCCCTATGTGGGCTGCGGCGTGCTCGCCTCCGCGGTCGGCATGGACAAGCACTTCATGAAGGTCGCCTTCCAGGCCGCCGGCCTCGAGGTCGGCCCGTGGGAGACCATCACCGCCCGCGACTGGGCGCGCGATCCGGAGGCGGCCCTCGCCCGCGCCGGGGCGCTCGCCTACCCGCTGTTCGTCAAGCCCGCCCGCGCCGGCTCCTCCTTCGGCATCACCCGCGTCACCGAGCCCGCGGGTCTGCGCGCCGCCGTCGAGGAGGCCCGGCGCTTCGACCCCAAGGTCGTGGTGGAGGCGGGCATCGTCGGCCGCGAGATCGAGTGCGCCGTCCTCGACGGGCACGGCTCCGCCGCCCCGCGCGCCTCGCTGCCGGGGGAGATCGTCGTGGCCCACGACGAGGGCGAGACGCAGTTCTACGACTTCGAGTCGAAGTACCAGGACACCGGCACCACCCAGCTGTCCTGCCCGGCCGAGCTGCCGGAGGAGGAGATCGAGCGGCTGCGCGCCCTGGCGATCCGCGCCTTCGAGGCCGTGGACGGATCCGGCCTGGGCCGCTGCGACTTCTTCTTCACCCCGGACGGGCGCTGGGTGGTCAACGAGATCAACACCATGCCGGGCTTCACGCCCATCAGCATGTACCCGGCCATGTGGGAGCGGACGGGCCTGTCCTACGACGATCTGATCTCGGAGCTGCTGGACCTCGCCCTCGAACGGGGCGTCGGCCTGCACTGACGCGGTCCGCGCCGGTCTCAGCCGACGGGTGTGGCGTCCTGCACGCCGACGCAGCCGCCGCTGGGCTCGATCTGCGCGACCGCCGAGGACAGGCCCACCATCACGGTGTCCGAGCTGGCCTGGTCCTTGCCGAACAGCACCTCCACGGCCGGGTCACGGCCGTAGGTGGTGATCCGCCAGTTCTCGTCCTCGTCCCGGACGACCCAGTCGATCCCGTCCACGGAGATGCAGCGGTCCGTGGTGGGGCCGGGGACCTCGGCGCCGCAGCGCAGGACGACGGCGGCCGGGTCACCCCACACGGCCGTCGCCTGGCTGTCGGTGGGGCGCAGGTCGAGGTCGCCCAGGGCGTCGGGCATGGCCACCATGGCCGGGGCACACGCCGGGTCAGCGGCGTGGGGCGCGGCCTCCACCGTGGCCACCCGTCCGGTGCAGGCCGTGGCGCCGAGGGCGATCGCGGTCAGAAGGGGCACGAGACGACGCAGACGGCGGGATTCCATCCGCCCAGGATACGTGCGGCGCCGGGACCCGCGGGGGCCCGTGCCCTAGCATGGGCGAGACCGTTCCCGTCCCCGCCTCAGGAGCCCACGTGAGCAGCACCGCGGACCCCCGCCCCCGCCCCCCGCAGGAGGACGTCGCCGTCGGGCGGCGCCGTCGTCGTCGCCGCCCGTGGCTGATCGCCCTGGCGGTGGTGCTCGTGGCGCTGCTGGCCGTGGGCATCGCGGCGGCGGTGTACGTCGGCGGGATCGCCCGGACCATCGACCAGGACACCCAGCGCTTCGACGGCGGCGCGTTCCCCGCCGAGTCGGGCCGCCCGGGTGCCGCGGGGGCGTCCGCCCAGCAGCCCACCGCGCCGCCGCCCGGCATGGACGCGGACCAGGCCGCCGAGGGCGCCCAGGGCCCCGTCGCCCCGGACGCGGACGAGAAGGCGGACGAGCAGGCACTCGACGTGCTGCTCGTCGGCGAGGACGCGGGCGCGGAGGGCCGTGACTCCGCCGGCCGGTCGGACACCCTCATGTGGGTCCACGTGCCCGGGGACCGCAGCGAGATCCAGGTCATGTCCATCATGCGCGACATGTGGGTGCCGATCCCGGGGCACGGGGACCACAAGGTCAACGCCGCCTACCAGTACGGCGGCATCCCGCTGACGGTGGCCACCGCGGAGAACATGTTCCAGGCACGCGTGGACCACGTGATCGCCGTGGACCTCGCCGGCTTCAAGGGCCTCGTGGACGCCCTGGGCGGCGTCAGCGTGGACAACCCCAGCGCCTTCGTCTCGACCGGCGGCATCGACTTCCCCGCGGGCACCGTGCAGATGGACGGGGACAAGGCCCTGGCCTACGCACGGGAGCGGTACAACCTGCCGCGCAGCGACTTCGACCGTGTGGAGAACCAGCAGCGCCTGGTCAAGGCCATCGTGGCCGCGTTCCTCTCCCGCGACACCCTCTCGGACCCGAGCCGCGTGCAGGCCGCCGTCGAGGAGTTCGCCCCCTTCCTGACCCTCGACGACGAGCTCGACTCGAGCACCCTCGCGAACCTGGCGTGGTCCCTGCGCGATGCGCGCGACGCCCCGATCGTGACCAGCACGGTGCCGTCCGTGGGCGTGGGCTACACGGACACCGGAGAGGACGTCGTGTGGCCGGACTGGGCGGCGATCGCCCGCCTCGGCGAGGGCATCCGCACCGGCACCCTGGGGGAGACCGTCGCGCAGTGAGCACGCCGTCCCGGCCGTCACTGGTACGGCACTGGCTCGCGCTCGCGGAGGAGCTCGTGGGCCGGGCCGCGCCGCGACTCGACGCCCTGAACCTCTTCCCGGTCCCGGACGCGGACACGGGCACGAACATGCTCGCCACGCTGACGGCGGCCCGCACCGCGGCCGACGCCTGCCCCGCACAGGACGACGCCGGCGCCGTGCTCGCGCACGCGGGCGCGGCCGCGCTGGACTCGGCCCGGGGCAACTCGGGCATGCTGCTCGCGGTCAGTCTGGCGGGGATGGCCGAGCCCCTGCGCGGCCGGGAGCGCGTCGACGCGTTCGCCCTGGCGGCGGCGTTCGGAGCCGCCGACCGGGCCGCCCGGCAGGCCCTGTCGGATCCGCGCGAGGGGACGATCCTCACGGTGCTCTCCGCGGCCGCCCGCAGCCTCGCGCGCTCGTCCACCCAGGCTCCCGACACGCCCGCGGTGGCCGGCGACGCGGACCCGGCCGTGCGCCTCGGCCCGGCCGTGACCCTCATGCTGGCCGACTGCGTGCAGGCCGTGGAGGAGACCGAGTCGCTGCTCGCCCCGCTGACCCGGGCGCACGTCGTGGACGCCGGCGCCGTCGGGCTGCTCTGGGTGTTCGAGGCGCTGCGCGCCGTCGTGACGGGCACGCCCGTGGACGAGGAGCTGGCCACCGCCCTCCCCGGCTACGGCGAGGGCGCCCACGCCGCGGAGGCCGAGCCTGCCGCCGCGGCGGAGGCGCCGGCCGAGGGGGCCGTCGAGGTGATGGGCACCCTGGCCCTCACCCCGCTCGCCGCGGCCGAGCTGCGCCGTCGGCTGACGGAGGTGGGGGACGCCGTGATCCTGGCCCCCCTTGGGACCGCCCGTGACGGGCAGGGCCGGGTCCCGTGGCGGGTCCACGTGCACGTGCCCCGCGCCGAGGACGCGATCGGCCCCCTGCGGGCCGCCGGCGACGTCGAGGGCCTGACCGTCACCGACCTGGCCGGGCCGTCGCACGGCGACGACGCCGCACCGGACGGGTGCCATGGCCGCTGAGGCCCCCGTCACCGACCTGCCCCTGTCCGAGGTGCTGGGTGGGAAGCTGCCCGCCCGCCTCGAGAGGGAGCTCGGGCTGACCACGGTCGGGGACCTGCTGGACCACGTGCCGCGCCGCTGGATCGAGCGCGGCGAGCTCACCCCCATCGCCGCGCTGCCCTACGACGCCGAGGTGACCGTCGTCGCCGTCGTGGAGTCGGTCACCACGCGGCGCATGCACAGCCGGCCCGGGTTCATCGTGGACGTCACCGTCGCGGACCCGTCCGTGGCCGGCGTGCCGGGGGCGAGCCTGTCCATGGCCTTCTTCAACGGCCACGACGCCCGCCGCCGCCTCGCCCCCGGGATGACCGCCATGTTCCAGGGCCGCACGACCGAGTACCGCGGCCGGATCACGCTGAACAACCCGGACTTCGCGCTCCTGGACGACGACGTCGCCCCGGGGGAGGTGGACGTGCGACCGGTCCCGCTCTACCGGGCCACGGGGAAGCTGCCCTCGTGGACGGTCCGCTCCGCCGTCGCCCGGGTGCTCGAGACCGTCGACCTGGGACGGATCCCCGAGCTGCTCACCGAGCGGATCCGCGCGGAGGCCGCCGCGGCGCTCGACCTGGACGCGCCGCTGCCGGGCACCGCCCAGGCGTACCGGGACCTGCACGCCCCGCACGACGTCGCCGCCACCGGCCCGGCGCGGACCGCGCTCGCCCTGCGTGAGGCGCTGCTCGTCCAGGCCGCGCTCGCCTGGCGCCGGGACCGGGAACGGGCGGTGCCCGCCGTGCCCCGCCCGCCGCGGCCCGGGGGCCTGCTCGAGGCCCTCGACGCCCGTCTGCCGTTCGCGCTCACGCCCGGCCAGGTGGCGGTGGGGGAGCAGCTGTCCGCCGAGCTGGCCCGGGACGCCCCGATGAGCCGGCTGCTGCAGGGGGACGTGGGCGCGGGCAAGACGCTCGTGGCCCTGCGGGCGATGCTGCAGGTCGTGGACGCCGGCGGCCAGGCCGCCCTGGTGGCGCCCACCGAGGTGCTCGCCGCGCAGCACCACCGTGCCCTGCTGCGCCTGATGGGCCCGCTTGCGGAGGCCGGCACCCTCGGGGCCGGCGATGGCCCGGCCACGAGGGTCGTGCTGGTCACCGGCTCGCTCAAGACCGCCGCGCGCCGGGAGGCGCTGCTGGCCCTGGCCTCCGGCGAGGCCGGGATCGCCGTCGGGACGCACGCGCTGCTCTCCGAGAAGGTGGGCTTCGCCGAGCTGGCCCTGGCCGTCGTCGACGAGCAGCACCGCTTCGGCGTGGACCAGCGCGAGGCCCTGCGGCGGGCCAATCCCGGCACGCACCTGCTCGTCATGTCCGCCACGCCCATCCCGCGCTCCGTGGCGATGACGGTGTTCGGCGACCTGGACCTGTCGGTGCTCGAGGGGCTGCCGTCGGGGCGTCAGCCGGTCACCACGCACGTGGCGCGGATGGCCCACGGCCCGCGCGTGATCGGCCGGGTGTGGGAGCTGATCGCCGAGCACGTGGCGGCCGGCCACCAGGCGTTCGTGGTGTGCCCGCGCATCGACCCCGACGACGCCGACCCGGGTCACGCCAACGTGGAGGAGATGACACCCCGGCTGCGGGGTCTCCCCGCGCTGGCGGGGCTGCGGATCGACGCCGTGCACGGGCGCATGGACCAGGCCGAGCAGGACGCGGCGATGCAGGCCTTCGCGCGCGGGGAGACGGACGTGCTCGTGGCGACCACCGTCGTGGAGGTGGGTGTGGACGTGCCCAACGCGACGGTCATGGCGATCCTCGACGCCGACGACTTCGGCCTGTCCACCCTGCACCAGCTGCGCGGCCGCGTGGGCCGCGGGCCCGGGGCGGCGGTCTGCCTGCTGGCCACGCGCCTGCCGGACGGGCACCCGTCGCTGCGCCGGCTCGAGGTCCTGGCCCAGGAGCAGGACGGCATGCGCATTGCGCAGGAGGACCTCGCCCAGCGCGGCGTCGGCGACGTGCTCGGCGCCGCCCAGTCCGGGCTGGCCTCGGGGCTGCACCACGTGGACGTCATCGCCGACGCCCCGCTGATCGCCGTGGCCGCCGACGCCGTCGCGCAGGTCATGGCGGCCGGCCCCGGGCTCTCCGCCCACCCGGCACTCGCCGCCGAGGTGGCCCGCTGGGAGGCCGAGCACCTCACCGCCGCCGACTACCTCGAGAAGGGCTGAGCCATGTCCCGCATCATCGCCGGCGCGGCCGCCGGGCGGCCCCTGACCGCCGTCCCCGGCACCGGCACGCGCCCCACCACGGACCGCACCAAGGAGGCCCTGTTCTCCTGGCTCGAGGCCCGCGACTGGCTGGACGGGACGGCCGTGCTCGACCTCTACGCCGGCTCCGGCGCCCTGGGGTGCGAGGCCGCCAGCCGCGGAGCGGCATCGGTGCTGTTGGTCGAGCGGGACCGGAAGGCCGTGACCGCGTGCCGCGCGAACGCCGCGCTGGTCAACCGGGCGCGCGGGGCCGACGTCGTGCGCGTGCGTGCCGGGAGCGTGGAGCAGGCGCTCGCGGCGGAGACCGCGCCCGTGGACCTGATCCTGGCCGACCCGCCGTACCCGGTGGCCGGCCCGCCGCTCGAGGCGGCGGTGGAGGCGGCGGCCGGGCGGCTCGCCCCGGGCGGGCTGCTCGTGCTGGAGCGGGCGGCCCGAGACGCGGCGCCGCGCCGGCCGCGCGGCCTCGAGGAGGTCGAGGTGCGCGTCTACGGCGAGACCGCCCTGTACCTCTGGCAGGACGAGCGCTGACCCCGCCCACCCGCTTTCGTTCGGGAAACGGCGGCGTGTCGGCCCGTTTTCGTTCGGGAAACGGCGGCATCTCGGCCCGTTCTCACCGGGGAGACGGGAGGGCGGAACGGACTGGGCTCAGCACGGAACCGCGAGCACGGCGGCCGCCGTTTCCCGAACGAAAATGCTCCGGGGACCGCCGTTTCCCGAACGAAAGTGCTCCGGGGGCCGCCGTTTCGTCAACGAAAGCGTCGGGGGTCAGGGCGTGCGCAGCCGCGGGGCCGCCTCGGCCAGGCGGCGCATCGCCTCGTCGATCGCATCGGGAGACTTGCAGAACGCCAGCCGCAGCCACGACCGCAGGTGGCCCCCGTCCGGGCGGCAGAGCGCGCCCACGGGGATGCCCGTGACGCCGGCCTCACGCGTCCACCGCACCGCGGCCTCGGCCGCGTCCGTCACACCCCACGGGGCCAGGTCCACGACGACGAAGTAGCCCGCCGCCGGGACGACCGGGTCCAGGCCCGCCTCCCGCAGGCCCGCCACGAGCCGATCCCGGGCGTCGCGGTACCGCTCGCGCTGGCCGGCGAGGTGCCGCTCGGCGTCGTCGGTGGGCAGGTAGGCACCCAGCGCGCGCTGGAAGGCGGGGCCGGAGGAGTAGGTGAGGAACTGCTTGACGGCGCGCGCGGCCCCGACGAGCTCGGCCGGGCCGGTCAGCCAGCCGACCTTCCACCCGGTGACCGCGAACGCCTTGCCCGCGCTGGAGACCGTCAGGGCGATGTCCTCGGCGCCCGCGACCGAGCGCAGGCTGACGTGCTCGCCCTCGTAGACGAGGTGGTCGTAGACCTCGTCCGAGAGGATCAGCACGCCCCGGGACCGGCACAGGGCCACGAGCTCCTCGAGCAGCTCCCGCGGATAGACCGCGCCCGTGGGGTTGTGCGGCGTGTTCACGATGAGCAGGCGCGTGCGGTCGGTGATCGCGTCCGCCACCCGCGCCGGGTCCGGCAGGAAGTCCGGCGCCTCCACCGGCACGCTCACGTGTCGGCCGCCGGTCAGGGCGATCGTGGCGGCGTGCGAGTCGTAGAACGGCTCGACCGTGACGACCTCGTCGCCCGGGCGCACGAACGCCAGGACCGTCGCGGCGATGCCCTCGGTGGCACCCGTGGTGATCATGACCTGCGTGGCGGGGTCCTCCGTCACGCCCCAGTGGCGCCGGCGGTGCTCTGCGACGGCCTGCCGCAGCACGGGGTCGCCCGTGCCGGGGGCGTACTGGTTGGGGCCCGCCAGCACGGCGTCGGCCGCCAGCCGCAGCAGCGCGTCGGGGCCGTCGGCGTCGGGGAAGCCCTGGCCGAGGTTCACGGCCCCGTGCTCGACGGCGAGGCCCGTCATCGTCTCGAACACGGTGGGCACGGGGCCGGCGTCGCCGAGCAGGCCCGCGGCCGCCGCCGTGCGACGCCACGGCGCGTCCACGTCGACGTCGTGCCGTGCTGATCCGGGGGTGGCCTGGTTTCCGTCCATGGCCGCACTGTACCCATCGCCGCGGACCGCCCACGGCGGTGCGCGCCGCGTCCGTCACGACCGCGGCGCGCCGGAGCCGGACCGGACGGGCGTCCGTCGCCGCCCGGCGCGGCCCCCGCTAGGCTGGCACCCATGCGTCGTGCCGTCTGCCCTGGTTCGTTCGATCCCCTCCACAAGGGGCACGTCGAGGTGATCGCGCGAGCCGCGAACCTCTTCGAGGAGGTCGTGGTCGCCGTGTCCTCCAACCCGGCCAAGACGTACCGCTTCAGCGTGGACGAGCGCATCGCCATGATCGAGGCGACGGTGTCCTCCCTCGCCGGCGTCGCGGTCCGGCCCATGGGCCCGGGCCTGCTGGCCGAGTTCTGCCGGCAGATCGGTGCAGAAGCGATCGTCAAGGGGCTGCGCGGCGGCGCCGACCTCGAGTTCGAGGCACCGATGGCCGCGATGAACCGCCACCTCACCGGGGTCGAGACGGTCTACCTCCCGGCCGACGCCCGGTACACCCACGTGTCCTCCTCGCTCATCAAGGAGGTCCATGGACTCGGTGGCGACGTCGCCGAGCTCGTCCCGGCCGCGGTCCTGCGCGGCCTCGACGGCGGGGCCTGACCCCGCCCGGCCCCTCCCGCCCCCGCACCCGCAAGGCCGTGATCCCGGCCGCCGGCCTGGGCACCCGCTTCCTGCCGGCCACCAAGGCCATGCCGAAGGAGATGCTGCCGGTGGTGGACCGCCCGGCCATCGAATACGTGGTGTCGGAGGCCCGGCGTGCGGGCCTGGCGGACGTGCTGATGATCACGGGCCGGAACAAGCGGGCCCTCGAGGACCACTTCGACCGCCATCCCGCGCTGGAGGCCGCGCTGGAGCGCAAGGGCGACGCCACGCGGCTCTCGCAGATCCGCGAGTCGGACCTGGTGGGGGACATCCACTACGTCCGTCAGGGCGAGGCCCTCGGGCTCGGCCACGCGGTGAACTGCGCACGCCGCCACGTCGGCGAGGAGCCGTTCGCGGTCCTGCTGGGCGATGACATCATCGGCGACGGCGAGGCGCTGCTCGAGCGCATGATCGACGTGCAGCAGCGCCTCGGCGGCTCCGTGATCGCCCTCATGGAGGTCCCGGAGGAGGCCGTCTCGGCCTACGGCGTGGCCGCGGTGGAGGCCGTGCCGGGGGAGGGCGACGACGTCGTCCGCGTCACCGACCTCGTGGAGAAGCCGGCCCGCGAGGACGCCCCCTCCACCCTCGCGATCATCGGCCGCTACGTGCTGGTCCCGCAGGTGTTCGACGTGCTGGACGAGACCCCGCCCGGCCGCGGCGGGGAGATCCAGCTCACCGATGCGCTGCAGAGGCTGGCCACGGAGGAGGGCGAGGGCCGCGGCGTGCACGCCGTCGTCTTCGACGGCCGCCGCTACGACACGGGGGACAAGCTCGGCTACCTGCAGGCGGTCATCGAGTTCGGGACGCGGCACGAGGACCTCGGGGCCGACCTGCGGGCCTGGCTCCGGGAGTTCACCGCCGGGCTCTGAGCCGGGCCGGCGACGCGCGGACCGCCGCTGGCTTTGGCCGAGGCGGACCCACCCGGTAGGATGGGCTGTCGGTCCGTCGTGGCTGGACCCGTGTCCAGGCCGCATCGCATCCCCGCAGAGGGCGTGCGGACGGGCCGTGTACCCCCGCCGTCCCACCCGCCGAGAGGAGCGACCATGGACAGCATCCAGCACCACGGCGCCGACTCGCCGTGGGTGATCCCCGTGCGCGATCTGACGCGCGGGGCCGGAGTCCAGCGCGAGCTGACGGCCGAGTGGCCCGCCCCCGCGGGCGTCTCCACGCCGCTGCTGGGGATCCCCGAGGGGGACCCCGTCGAACTGGACCTGCGTCTGGAGTCGGTGCACGAGGGAGTCCTCGTCACCGGCACCGCGGACGCGACCCTGAAGGGCGAGTGCGGCCGTTGCCTGCGCCCGCTGCACGAGGGGATCACCGTGGACCTGCAGGAGCTGTACCTCACCGGCACGTCCGAGGACGACGCCGGCGAGCAGCCGCTCGTGGTGCGCGAGACCGTGGACCTGGAACCCGTGTTCCGGGACGCCGTGGTCATCGCCCTTCCGTTCCAGCCGCTGTGCCGGCCGGACTGCGAGGGCCTGTGCGCCGACTGCGGCATCCGCCTCGAGGACGCGCCCGAGGGGCACGCCCACGAGCGCGTGGACCCGCGCTGGGCCGCCCTGGCCCACCTCGCGGGCACCTCAGAGACCTCCATCACCGAGACAGAAGAGAGATAGTCGTGGCAGTCCCGAAGCGGAAGATGTCCCGTGCCAACACCCGTGCCCGCCGGTCGCAGTGGAAGGCCACCGCGCCCGCCCTGGTGAAGTCCGTCGAGAACGGTCGTGTCTCGTACCGCCTGCCCCACCAGGCCGAGCTGAAGACCGACGCCGCCGGCACCCCCCTGTTCTTCGAGTACAAGGGCCGTAAGGTCGCCGACGCCTGAGATGGCGTCCCCATCGGCTCGCCGCGGGCCTGAGCCCGCGCCCGAGCCAGAAGAGCTGTTCGAGCGTCTCGGCGTGCACATCACCGCCGAGACGCTCGAACGCGCTCTGACGCACCGCTCGTTCGCCTACGAGCAGGGCGGGCTGCCCACCAACGAGCGCCTCGAGTTCCTCGGGGACTCGGTGCTGGGCTACGTGGTCACCGACCACATCTTCACGGTGTACCCGGACCTGGCCGAGGGCGACCTCGCGCGCCGCCGGGCCGCCGTCGTGTCCACGCGTGCCTTGGCGAAGGTGGCGCGCCGGATCGGCATCGGCCCGTTCGTGCGCCTGGGCACGGGGGAGCGCCGCACCGGCGGGGCGGACAAGGACTCGATCCTCGCCGACACCCTCGAGGCGCTCATCGGCGCGGTCTACGTGGACCACGGGGCTGTGGCCGCGGCCGCACTCGTGCACCGCCACGTGGTGCCGCTGCTGGACGAGCCGGACCTGCTGCGCGAGAGCACCGACTGGAAGACGGTCGTGGCCGAGGCCGCCAGCCGGCACGGTCTCGGCGCCGTCCGCTACGCGATCGAGGGTCAGGGCCCCGCGCACGACCCCCGCTACCGGGCCACCCTCGTCGTCGGCGAGCGCGAGTACGGCTCCGCCGTCGCCAGCTCCAAGAAGCAGGCCGAGCGGGACGCCGCGGCCGCCTCGTGGCCCGCCCTCGAGGCGGATCTGCCGGCCGCGGGGCGCTGAGCCCGTGCCGGAGCTGCCCGAGGCCGAGGTCGTCCGGCGCGGCCTGGCCCGGTGGGCCACGGACGCCGTCGCCGCGGAGCTCGAGGTCCTCGACCCCCGCTCGCTGCGTCGCAGCCCCGGCGGTGCGGACGCCCTCCGGGAGCGGCTGCGCGGCGCCCAGCTGGCCGAGCCGGCTCGCCGCGGCAAGTTCCTCTGGCTGCCCCTGGCCGAGGGCGACGACGCCGTCGTCGTGCACCTGGGGATGAGCGGGCAGATCCTCGTGGACGAACCGGGGGCCGCCGACCAGCGACACCTGCGCCTGCGCCTGCCCGTCACCGCGGCGGACGGCTCCGCCCGCGAGCTGCGGTTCGTGGACCAGCGGATCTTCGGCGGCTGGTGGCTCGACGCGCTGCGGCCCGACGACGCCGCCGGCGGCGAGCGGATCCCCACCACGGCCGCCCACATCGCCCTGGACCCGCTGCACCCCCTGTTCGACCCCGCGGCCGTGCACGCGCGCCTGGCGCGCCGCCGCTCCACCCTCAAGCGCGCGCTGCTGGACCAGTCGCTGGTCTCCGGGATCGGCAACATCTACGCGGACGAGGCCCTGTGGGGCGCCCGCCTGCACCCCGAGCGCCCGACCGAGCGCATGCGCCGGGCGGACACGCTGCGCCTCATGGCGGCCGTCCAGGACGTGATGCGCCGGGCCCTGGAGGTGGGGGGCACGAGCTTCGACGCGCTCTACGTCAACGTGGACGGGCGATCGGGCTACTTCGCCCGCTCCTTGGCGGCCTACGGGCGCACCGGGCAGCCGTGTCGCCGCTGCGCCGCCGAGGGGGTCGACTCCCGCATCGTCCGCGTGCCGTTCATGAACCGTGCGAGCCACCTGTGCCCGCGCTGCCAGCCGACGCCCCGCCGTCGCCGGGCCGCGGCGGCCGACGCCTGACGAGGCGTCCGTAGACTGGGCTGACCCCCGACCTCGAGCAGGAGACACGAGTGAGCCATCCCCCGGCCGCGTCCTGGACGCCCGAGCCCCTGCCGCGCCCCGCGTCCCCGCGCGACGACGCCCCGCCGGTCGCGCGGCGCCGCCGGCGCTGGCCGTGGGTCGTCGGCGTGCTCGCCGTCCTGCTCGCGGCGCTGCTCGGTCTGGGCGCCTGGTACGCGGGCTCGCTCGGGCGCACCTTCGACGACCACCGGCAGACGGTGGACGTGGGGGCGCTCGAGCAGGCGGCCGGCAACGGCCCGCTGAACGTGCTCGTCCTGGGCTCCGACTCCCGCGAGGGCGAGGGCGAGCAGGACATGGGCCAGCGCTCGGACACCATGATGCTCGTGCACATCCCCGCGGACCGACGCCAGGTCTACGTCATGTCCGTGCTGCGGGATTCGTGGGTGACCGTGCCCGGCCACGGCGAGGCGAAGATCAACTCGGCCTTCGACACGGGCGGCTACACCCTCGCCGTGGACACGGTGGAGCTGCTGCTGGGAGTGCCGATCCACCACGTCCTCGAGGTCGACTTCCAGGGCTTCCGGGGCGTGACGAACGCGCTGGGCGGCGTCGAGGTCTGCAACCCGCAGGCCTTCTCCTCCGGTCAGGCCAACCCCTCGTACTACCCGCGCGGACACATCCTGCTGCAGGACACCGCCGCCCTGCGCTACGTGCGCGAGCGGCACGCCTTCGACGACGGCGACGTCACCCGCGTGAAGAACCAGCAGCGCTACCTGGCCGGGGCGATGGACCGCTTCCTCAGCCCGCAGATCCTGGGCAACCCCGCCCGCACCACCGAGGTCGTCGCCACGTTCTCCGACCACCTCGGTGTGGACGAGGGGCTCACGTCCGGCGTGATCGCCTCGCTCGCGTGGCAGCTGCGCGACGTCCGCGGCGAGGACGTCGAGATGTTCACGGTGCCGCGCAAGGGCTTCGCGGAGGGGCCGAACGGCGACGCCATCGTCGAGCTCGACGAGGACAAGCTGGCGGACCTGCGCGCCGCCCTCGCCGACGACGACGTCCAGCGCTACGTCGACGAGCACGAGCCCGAGAAGGAGAAGAAGGCCCAGGCCGCCGGCGGGCCCGCCCCCGTGCTGACCCTGCTGACCGGCGCCACGCCCGCACCCGCCCTCGGGGAGGACCCCTGTGACGACTGAGCCGCGCCGCCCCCGCCTCCTGCTGGTCTCCCACTCCTACCGGCCCGAGCGCACCCCGCCCGCGCGTCGCTGGGGCGCGGTCGTGGCGGCGCTGCGGTCGGCGGGCTGGGACGTCGACGTCGTCGCGCCCGGGGGTGTGCGCCCCTTCGCCGGGCCCGACGGCGAACACGTCCTGCCCACGCCTCGCCTGCCCCTGGGGGAGGCCGGTCGCAACGGTCGCTTCGCCGAGGCGGTGGTGCACGCCCTGCTCGCCATCCCCCGTGGGATGGCCACCCGACGCCCGGACGTGGTGGTGGCCACCGTGCCCGCCCTGCCCGTGGTGGTGCCCGGCGTCGTGCTCTCCCGCCTCTGGCGCCGTCCCCTCGTGCTGGAGATGCGCGACGCCTGGCCGGATCTCGCCCATGAGGCCGGGGTCCACCAGGGCCTCCTGGGCGCCGCGATGGAGCGTGTCGTGACCGGCGGCCAGCGCGCGGCCCGACTCGTGGTGACCGTCACGGACGGCTTCGCGGAGACGCTGCGCGGGCGCGGGGTCGAGCGTGCCGAGACCTTGTTCAACGGCGTCGAACTCGCAGGCCTGGCGTGGGCACCTGCTCGGAGGCGCAAGCCCGGGGACCTGCACGTCCTCTACCTCGGCAACATGGGTGAGAGCCAGGGGCTCGAACGGCTCGTGGAGGCGGCGGCCGAACTCCGCCAGAGCCGGCCAGGGGTGCGGGTCCGGCTCGTCGGCGCCGGCACTCGGCGCGGCGAGCTCGAGGCGCGTAACGCGGAGCTCGCCTCCCCGGCCGAGATCCTTCCTGCCTGCTACGGCGAGGATGCGGCGGCCCAGTACGCCTGGGCGGACACACTCGTCGTGGCGCTGCGGCCCGACTGGCCCAGCTTCCGCCACACGGTGCCGTCGAAGACCTACGAGGTGCTCGCCGTCGGCCGGCACGTCACCGGGATGGTCACCGGCGAGGCGGCCCGCACCCTCGAGGACGCCGGGGGAGCCGACGTCATCGGCCCACGGGTAGCTGACCTCGTCGCGCATCTGACCGCGCTCGCCGACGATCCGGCTCGCACTGACGTGGGGGAGGGCGGCCGCCCGTGGGTCCGACGGCACGCGGACCTGCCGAGCGTCGCCCGGCGTTACGTCCGGCTGCTGGGGCAGCTCGTCCCCGACTACAGGAGACACGCATGACCTCCATCCTCCTCGATTCCGTCCGCGCACTCGGCCACGCGCCACTCGTCCTGCGGACGGTGGTCGACCACCTGCGGGACGACCCGGCGGTCCTGGGCCTGCAGATCAGCCGTCGCCTGCCGCTCGCGGCACGCGTGGGCCTGGGGCGCCTGGCAGAGTCCCTGCCCGCACGCCCCGGCGTGGTCTTAGGCGCCGTGGGTCTCGCGGCCGCCGGCCGGCACGTGGACCTCCTCGAGCACGTCGAGACGGTCCTGCCGTCCGCCGGCGCGCCAGATCGGGTGCGACTGGCGGACGTGCTCACGGCCGCGCAGGAGCCTGACCGGGCCCAAGCCGTCCTCGACGCCGTGCCCGTCGACACGCCGGGCTTGGCCGCCGCAAGGGCCCGCGTGGCCTGGCACCGCGGTGACGTCGAGGCGGCCATCTCCCTGCTCGGCGGCACCGGCCGGGACGGTGTCGTGCGAGCCCGGCTCGCCTCCGAGGTGCGTGCTCTGCGCGGGGGCGCCCTGCCGTTGCCGCGGGCAGACCGGGACCGGGCCGATGGATATCGGCCCCGCCCGGGCTCGGCACTGTTCGTCCTGACCAACTCCCTGCCGCACACCGGTTCCGGATACGCGCAACGCAGCCACAGCCTCGCGTGCGCGCTGCGGGACGAGGGCTGGCACGTAGAGGCCGTCACCCGGCTCGGTTGGCCGGTCCAGACCGGCGTGCTCACCGCCGCCCGACGCGACATGGTGGACGGCATCGTGTACCACCGCCTCCTGCCCTCGAGCCTGGCCCGGGGATTCGACGGACGGCTGGCTCAGCACGCGCGGATGCTCCTCGATCTGGTCCTCGAGCGCCGCCCGGCGGTCCTGCACACCACCACCCACTGGGTCAACGCCGTGGTGACCCGCGCGGTTGCGGAGGCCGTGGGCGTCCCGTGGGTGTACGAGGTGCGCGGGCAGCTGGCGGACACCTGGGCCTCGACGCGCGGACCCGAGGCGCTGCGCTCCGACCGCTACGCCCTGTTCACGGCCCGCGAGGACGACGCCGTGCGTTCTGCCGACGGCGTCGTGACGCTCGGTGAGCAGATGGCCCGCCGCATCGCCGCGGCCGGCATGGACCGGGACGCCATCGTGCTCAGCCCTAACGGGGTGGGGGGCGCCTTCCTGGAGGAGCCCGCCCCACGCGAGGATGCTCGCCGCCGTCTCGGGCTGTCCATGGACGACGAGATCGTCGGCACCGTCTCCTCCGTGGTGCCGTACGAGGGACTCGACGACCTTGTGCGTGCCGTCGCCGCGCTCGTCGACGAGAGGCCGCGCCTGCGGCTGGCCGTGGTGGGGGACGGCGTTGCCCTGCCGGCCCTGCGCCGGCTTGCGGCCGACCTGGGGATCGAGGATCGGCTGCTCGCGCCGGGACGGGTGGACCGTTCCCTGGCTCCCGTGTGGCACCAGGCCCTCGACGTCTTCTGCGTGCCTCGCAAGGACACGGGCGTGACCCGGGCGGTGACGCCCATGAAGCCGCTGGAGGCCATGGCCACGTCCCGGCCCGTCCTCGTCTCGGACCTGCCCGCGCTGAGCGAGATCGTCGAGGACGGCGTGACCGGACGGGTGCTGCCGGCCGAGGAACCGGAGGCGTGGGCCGCCGCCCTGGCGGCGCTACTCGACGACCCCGCCGCGGCCCGCGGCCTCGGAGCCAGGGCGCGGGAGTGGGTGCTCGGGCATCGGACCTGGGCGGCGAACGCCCGGCGCTATGACGCCCTCTACCGGCGCCTGGGCGTGACGGCGCCGTCTGCCTGAACTGATCCCTATACTCGACAGAGCATCACGGGGAGTCCGGCCCGCGCCGGATTCTGCCCTTGCCACCGCTTAGACGAACGAGGACCTCTAGATGACGACGCAGATCAAGGACGTGGCCGTGATCGGCCTGGGCTACATCGGGCTGCCGACAGCTGCCATCCTGGCCGAGAACGGCGTGCGTGTGCACGGCGTGGACGTCAGCCAGCGCACCGTGGACGCGGTCAACGCAGGCACCGTGCCCTTCGTGGAGCCGGACCTGGCGGACTTCGTGGAGCGCAACGTCAAGGCCGGTCGACTGTCCGCGTCCCTCAACACGCCGCAGGCCGACGCGTACATCGTCGCGGTCCCGACGCCCTTCAAGGACGGCCATTCGCCGGACCTCGGCTACATCGAGGCTGCGGCCCGCGGTCTCGCCCCGCAGCTGCGCGGCGGCGAGCTCGTGATCCTCGAGTCCACCTCGCCCCCTGGCGCCACCGAGCACATGGCCGCCGTCATCCGCGAGGCACGGCCGGACCTGGACGGCGCCACCCTGGACTTCGCCCACTGCCCGGAGCGGGTGCTGCCCGGCCGGGTCATGATCGAGCTCGTCACGAACGACCGCATCGTGGGCGGGTCCACGCCGGAGGCCGCGCAGCGCGCCAAGCAGCTGTATGAGACGTTCTGTCAGGGGGAGATCCTCGTGACGGACTGCGTCACCGCGGAGATGGCCAAGCTGGTCGAGAACTCGTTCCGTGACGTGAACATCGCTTTCGCGAACGAGCTGTCCTTGATCTGCTCCGACCTGGGGATCGACGTGTGGGAGCTCATCGAGCTTGCCAACCACCACCCCCGTGTCAACATCCTCCAGCCGGGCCCCGGCGTGGGCGGCCACTGCATCGCCGTAGACCCGTGGTTCATCGTCGACGCTGCACCGCAGACGGCCCGCATCATCCGTGCGGCCCGCGAGATCAACGATGGCAAGCCGAAGTGGGTCTTGGACCAGGCCAAGGCCGCCGCGTTCGACGTGCAGCAGGCCACCGGTCGTGCCCCCGTGGTGGCCGTCCTCGGTCTGGCATTCAAGCCGAACATCGACGATCTGCGTGAATCGCCTGCCCTGAACATCGCGACCGAGGTGGCGCAGCAGTTCACCGGTTCGCGCATCCTCGTCGTGGAGCCGCACGTGGAGGAACTGCCCGCTGCGCTGGCCGGCCGTGACAACGTGGAGCTGGTCCCGGCTGAAGACGGCATTCGGGAGGCGGACGTCGTCCTGCTACTGGTGGACCACGACGCGTTCGCCAGCCTCGGTACCACCACCGAGGGCAAGAAGGTCATCGACACGCGCGGCCAGTGGCGCTGACATCTCACGACGGCTCCCCCGACCCGAGGGTCGAACCGCACCCCGGGCGGATCGAGGACGCGGTCGTCGATAGCCGCCCCAGCCGTGAAGCGCTTGAAGGGGAGCTGGTCCGGGTCCACGACGAACTCACCCATCTTCTCACCGGCAGCCTCGCTGCGGATCGACGGCCGGAGGCACTCGGTGTGGACCGCCCCGGTGGGCTGGAAGGTGCGTTCGACCGGCATTGGCGCAAGATCCGACGGGAGCTCGGCAGTGTCTACCGTGACTACCGTGCGGGTCGCGCGTCGACGGGCTCCGCACTCAAGCGGGCGACCCGGATCGGACTGAAACACGGCGTGCTCGCCCCGCGTGACGCGCTGGCTGAATTCCTCCGTCTGCGGGACGAAGCCGTGGGGCCAACTCTCGCGGGCGCGGGACCCATGACCATGCTCCCGGGTGAGCTCGACTCCGAGCGCGCCCGGATCTGGCTGTCGGTTCTCGAACGGCACTATCCGTCAGGGCCTGCGCGCACGGCGTACTTCGAGCAGCTGCGCGGGCTGGCGCTGCGTGACGGCCAGATCTCGACCGCCCTCGATGCGACGGCTGAGCTCGCATCGTCGAACACCTCGATGGCGCGGGCCGCGGTCGACGTGAACGGCCGCATGACCGAGCTGAGCGGGTGGCTGCCTCGGCTGCCCGGCCCGGTGGAAGCGGTGTCAGGCTGCGGCACGAACGTCGTCCTGCACCTATTGAAGGAGTCTCGCCCCTACCTGTCCAACGGGTTCACATCGCGGACGCAATGGAATCTGCTGGCCGAGAAGGACGCCGGATGGACTCCTGTGGTGCTAACGGAGCCTGGATTCCCGGAAGGCCTGACGGAGGGGCGGCCATCTACGGTGGAAGAAGTGGATGGCATCGAACATCGACGTATCCTCACGGGCGCCTCCTACCGTGGGGTTCCATTCGATCGGTGGCTAGAGGACTTCGCGTTCCTCGCTCTCGACCACGTGCGAAACGTCCGGCCCGATGTCCTGCACGTCTCGTCCGGCCGACGAGGATATGAGACCGCCCTGGTCGGGCTCGCCCTTCGTGAGAAGACGGGCTTGCCCCTCGTGTACGAGGTGCGGTCGTTCTTCGAGGGAAACTGGACACCCGACCTCGACATCGAGGAGCGCAGTGAGGTGTTCCGTCGTCGGCGCGAGGTGGAGACGCGGTGTATGATTGCCGCCGACCGCGTGCTCACCCTCGGCGAGGCGATGAAGGACGAGATCGTTGCTCGCGGAATCCCGGCGGAGAAAGTGGACATCGTCCCCAACGGGGTGCAATTGGACCGGTTCACTCCCGCGCCTCGCGACCCGGCGATTGCGGCTCGCCATGGGATCACTCTGCCCACCTTCGGCTACGTGTCGAATATGGACCATCCCCGCGAAGGCCACGAACTACTCATCCGCGCGGCCTTGCTGTTGCAAGAGCGGGGCGTCGAGGCGCAGTGCGTGCTCGTGGGCGGTGGTCGGCGGTTCGACGAGCTGCGGGCGCTCGCACGGGAGCTGGGAATCGCGAATCGAGTGGTCTTCACGGGACCCGTCGATCACGAGGAAGTCGCGGCTCTCTATGGACTCATCGATGTGTTCGTCGTGCCACGGATCAATGAACGCGCGGCACGCTACGTCACGCCGCTCAAGCCGTTCGAGGCGATGGCTCTTCGGCGTCCGGTGGTGGTGTCCGACCTGCCCGCACTCCGTGAGATCGTCGCGGCACCCCGGCGTGGCCTCACCTTCCCAGTCGGCGACGTGATGGCGCTGGCCGAGACCATTGCACGGCTCCTGGAGGACCCGGCCGAGCGGCAACGCCTCGGAGCGGCCGGCCGGGAGTGGGTGGAGGCCGAGCGGCAATGGGTCCACAACGGGCCACGATATGACAGGGCATACCACGCAGCAATCAACGCGCGCCGTCGTGCGGGAGAGGGGTGAGGAATGCTTCTCACATATCGAGGTTTCGCGAGGGAACCCGGATCTCCGCTCCACGAAGCGATGGCACATCTGCGTGGCCACCGGCGTGGGCGCGGCGGGGAATCCGCCGCCCGCCCCTACCTTCTCGGGTGCGCTCCCGTCGCCCGGATGAACCCCTATCAGCAACTGCTGTACCGCGGGATGGCCGCGCAGGACATCGTCACCACCCCCGTCCTGTCGGTTGACGGATTCGATCCGCTCCTCGCCGTCCGGGCGGAGACCTCCGGCGTAGGCGTCCACCTCCACTGGCTGAATCCCGTCCTGGCCGGGGCCCGTGACGGTGCCGACGCACGAGCCCGGGTCGATCGGTTCCTCGAACGGGTGGACGGGTTCATCGACGCCGACGGGCGTGTGGTGTGGACGGTGCACAACGTCCTTCCCCATGATGCCGTGCATCTCGAGCAGGAGCGTCGCCTCCAACAGGGCGTGGCCGACCGTGCACACCTGATCCATGTCATGCACCCAGACACAGCGGACGTTCTGGGCGAATCGCTCCGCTGGGACTCGGCCCGCACCGTCGTCGCCCCCCATCCGAGCTATGCCGGGGCCTACCCCGACACGGTGCGCCGCGACGAGGCCCGCGGGGTCTTGGGGATTCACGAGGACGAGGTCGTCTACGTTGCTCTCGGTGCCATCAAGGCGTACAAGGGCATCGACACCCTGCTCGATGCGTTCGACCAGTTGTGCCGTGAGGATGTCACCCCGCGCCGCCTTGTCGTCGCCGGCCCGGCAGATACGTCCCCTCACACCCGGGCGCTCGTGAAACGCCTGCGGACGAACCCGCGTGTGCTTGTGCAGGCGGGCCCGGTCCCAGGGGATCGTGTCCAGTATCTGCTACGGTCCGCCGATATGGCCGTCCTGCCCCATCTGCGCGCGTTGAACTCCGGTGGTGCTCTGTTGGGGCCAACCTACGGGCTTCCGGTCCTGGCCGCACGCGTTGGCGTGCTCCCTGCGGTCTTGCAACCGGAGTTCACGGAGTTCTTCCAGGACCACACGGTGCCGGGCATGACAGCCGGTCTTCGGGCCGCGGACCGACTGCTGAGCGCTGAGGCTCGAGATGCCGCGTCTGACTTCGCTCGGCAGCATGACCCCGACCTGATCGGGGAACGCTTCGCCCAAGTACTGCGGGCGCGACTCTGGGCCGCCTGATGCGCGCTCGGGTCCACATGACATCGACGTCTCTCTCGAAGGAGCCCTTCATGAAGCCAGGACCTTCCCTGGAGAAAGCCCTCTACGTCGGCTGCCTTGCGGCAATGGGCATCATCGGCGTGGCGGTGGCCGTTCTCGGCCTCCTCGGTCAGTTCCGCCTGGTGGTGGCACTGCTCGGGCTAGGAGCCGTCGTCGCGTCCGTCCTGATCCCGGTCCATGCTCGACGGATGCGCCGGTTCATGGGCGTGGCTATCCGTCGCGCCGGCGGCCGTGGCCGCGCGGCAGCTCCGACCACCTCACCCGGCCCGGCGGCCTCCGTCGAGGTCGGCCGCGAGACCATGGCCGCTCTGACCCGTATCAACCGACAGCTCGTGTCGCTTCGGGAGGAGACGATGGGCAGACAGCTTCGTCCCGTGTCGGGAGCGGGTCCAACCGACGTCGCCGACGACCGTTCGGACTCCTCCATCGCGGTGGCAGAGGCGCTCGTCGGTGTGTGCCACGAGCTGTCCGTACTGCGTGCTGAGGTCGCCCACCTCGCCGAGGCCCCTCGTGGGGGCCGGCAGGCGTGAGCGCACGACCCGATGCGGTGACGTTCGTTCATCTGCCTCTGTCCGGGCCTGCTGGGACTCCGCGCACGGGCCTCAGCGTCGGCGCGGAGGGTGTGGCGTCGGCGCTGGACCTCCTGGCCGGAGACTGGCCGTCGACCCTCGACACCATCGACGAGGTATCCCTCCTCGTTGAACGCGTGGGTCTGCTGGCTGATGGCTCGGTGCGGATCATCGCGAGCGGTGCCGGAGACACCGGCACCACCACGTGGTGTCCTGCAGGAGACCCCGCAGCCGACGCGGGGACGCTTCTGACCGTGGTGCGTGCCGCCATAGCGGGCGAGAAGGACGCCGCGCGCCTCCTCGACCAGGTGGTTGACCTCGTCGCGTCCGCGCTTGAGCAGATCGCGGGGTCGGACGAGTCGTACCGGCGGGAGTTGTTCGACCGGTTGACCGTCGACCCCTCGGGGTGGGCGGTGCCGTGGGACCGTCTCCGGGCGCCTGCATCGACACTGAGCGTCCTCTACAATTTCCAACCGTTCGCCGACACCGGGTCCAGCGTGGCCTCCAAGCGGCTCCGCGTCTTCGGGCACACGAGCGACGTCATCGCGTGCTCGTTCCTCCACCACAAGAAGGTCGACCCGACGATCGGCATGATCTCTCGGCCCTATCTGGCACGCCGGCGGTATCTCGAAATGCGCCCCTCCTGGGCGTCCTGGCACGCTTTCGCCGACTTCGCCGCACAGGCCAGGGACCAAGCTGATGCCTGGATCGCCGCCGGCGCCCGGTACGAGCGCCTGTACACGCGAGCGAATTGGGCCCCGTCGCACTATGCGGGGGCACTGATCCACGAGGCCCACCCGGAACTGATATGGACAGCGGAGTTCTCCGACCCCCTGTCCCTGGACGTCCAGGGGAAGCGGCGCGGTGACCTGCTCGACCGTTCCGACCCGATGCTTGCACGACTCACCGCGCCCGTCGAAGCCGACTTCGGACGCATCCCTGACGAGCACTTCTCGATCTTCGGACTAGCCGAGATCCTCCCGTACGCACTCGCCGACAGCATTCTGTTCACGAACGAACACCAGATGGCCGAGATGCTGGACCACATCTACAGTCCAGCGCTGCGAGAGCGTGTGCAGGGGCGGGCCGAGGTGTCGCATCACCCGACACTGCCGCTGGAGTACTACGATGCCCGTCCCGTCACGTACGAAGTGGATCCCACTATGGTCAATGTGGCCTATTTTGGTGAGTTCTACGTGACGCGGGGCATCACTGACATCACCCTCGCCATGGCCATGCTCCCTCAGCACATCCGCGACCGGATCCGGCTGCACGTGTTCACCAACTTCGTCCCGGAGGGCGGCCTGGCCACACGCCCACCAGGCTTCTCCAAGGCCCAGTTCGACGCCCTCGTACGTCGGGCTCAAGACGGTGTGGGCGCCCACGGCATGGAGCACCTCGTCCGTTTCAACGCCTCTTTGCCGTACCTGGACTTCCTCGCAGTCACCCGCCAATTCGACTACCTCGTCGTCAATGACGCCCAGTCCGGGTCACGCCATACTAGGAATCCGTTCCTCCCGTCCAAATGGAGTGACTACCGCGGATCCCAAGCGGAGGTGTGGGCCCTGGTCGAGGACGGCAGCATGCTCAGCACCATGCCGACGGCGCTCCAGACCCCCCTCGGGGATCCGGCCGCAGCGCGAGACGTTCTCTGGGAACGCGTCGAGGCGAAGCAGGAGGAACGCAGATGACGACAACGGGCCGAGGATCCCACAGGGCCTATGACAGCGACCGCGACCGGCTCCTGGACGTGGTCGGACGAGCCGGCACGCCCCCGGTCGACGAGACGACGTTCCGCGTCGACCCCTTGGCGCTCACCGGCCACGACCAGACCACCGGCCCACTGTCCGGGGCCGTCGTCGCTGAGACGGTGCTCGTCGTGGCATGCGACGCGCTGACGGCAGAGATCGAGCAACACCACCGGGTGATGCGTGGTGCTCCGGGCATGACGGAGGCGCAGGACCGCCGCGCTCTCGTCGACCGGATGGTCATCGATTTCGACGCGTTCGCGGGCGGCGCATGGAGCGGTACTGACAGCCCCCATCGGCACGGGGTCTTGCTCGACCTGCACGCCACCGCTTTCCGTATCCGGAAGCGAGGGGGAGTGGTCTACCTGGTCCCCCCGCCAGATGGCTCGGCAGACCAGACACGTCTGCCGGGGCTGCGGGTAGACCATGATCTGTGGCTTCCGGACACCGAAGGCGCGCCGGTGAGCCGGCTGCTCGCCGCCTTGCGGAGACACGCCGGCCTCATGCCGAGGGAAGACGACGGCCAGATAGGAGAACTCCATGGGTGAGGCTGACACCCCTGCACCGACGCCCGAAGGTCCCCTCGCGGGTCGCTCCTTCCGGCTCGTCGCCGTGGCCGAGCGTCCGGATTGGGAGCCCGGTCTCATCGCCCAGCTGCGGGCCGCCGGTGCCGCTGTCGTGTCCACCACCGAGGTCGTCCGGACCTCGTCCGCTCACGTGGACGTCCTGCTCGCCGTCGACGTGGAGTCCGCTGCGGCGCTCCGAGCCGCAGGCTGGGACAGGTTCCAGGTGTGGACCGTCGTCCAGACGGACCCGGGCACTCCGCTAATGCCCCGTGGCTTGTCCGCAGCGGGCGTAGGACGGGCGGTCGCCGAGTCGCGTCGGGTCGTCGTCTTCGACGAGGCGTCACGCTCCGCCGTCGAGAGCACATTGTGGAACGCCGCCGGCAAGGTCGTGGTGATGCCGAGATTCACGGCCGAGGAGGTCGAGGCGGTCTCATTTGGAGGCAACCGCGTCGAGGGACCGCACGAGCCGGGAGAGGCGATCCTCGTTCTCCATGCGGGACTCCTGGGCTCTGAGGGGGCACACGTTCTCCGCGAGTACTCGGACGCCGTCAGGGCACGCCGGCACGTTCGCAAGGTCCTCGTCGTCGCGCCCGGTGACCTCCGCGTGGCCGTGCGGTCCGAAGCGGGGCAGCGGCATCTGGCCCGCATCCCCGGAGCGTCCCTCATCGACGGCGGTGCCGAGCTGTCGAGGGTCGCGGCAGGTCGCCGCACCGTCACTGTCCTGCCACGATGGTCGACGCCCCAGGACAGTCGTGCGGAGGACCTGCTCGCGTGGGCGGCCGCCGTCGGCGCGCAGGTGTGGGCCGAACCCGGAGCGGTGCCCCCACAGGTCTCAGGAAGGCCGGTCGGCCAGCTTCCCGGAGACAATCTGAGCGCAGCCCTCGATTGGGCCGACCAGCACGCGGGCGGGACGACGTTCGGTGCCGCTCCCATCAACCGGGTGGCCCAGGCCTTCGCCCCCCACGTTCCGGCGCTCTCCACCGTTCCCGCCCATGCGAACGCCCCATTGAAGGTCCTGTTCGTCGGCGCTGACTACAAGTTCGCTGGCGACCTTGTCGAGGCACTGATCCTGCGCCCTGACGCCGAGGTGCGAGTAGACCAGTGGAAGACCAACGGTGATCGGCCCACCCCGAACAGCGCGGAGCTCTTGGCATGGGCGGACGTCGTCATCTGCGAGTTCGCCAGCCGCAATGCTGTGTGGGCAAGCCAGCACATTCGAGAACACCAGCGTCTCATCGTGCACCTGCACGGGTACGAGCTGCGCAATCCGCTGATCCACGACATCGTCATGGACCGCGTGCACACCGTCGTTTTCGCCTCGGAGTTCTACCGTGCCGACGCCGTCGTGACGACCGGGTGGCGGGTTGAGCAGACAGCCGTCATCCCGAATTCGGTGCAGTCGGCGGAGCTACGCCGACCCAAGACGGCCGACGCACGGTTCCACCTGGGATTGGCTGGGTACGTGCCCGAACTCAAGCGCATGGATCGTGCCCTCGATCTCCTTGAAGAACTCCTGCGACGGGACGACCGCTTCGTACTCCACCTCCGCGGACGGCACCCGTGGAACTATCCGTACGTGTGGCGGCACCCGTTGCGTCGCGACACATACTTGGCCAACTACGAACGGCTGCGTTCCAATCCCCGGCTCCGCCGGGCCGTGGTGTTCGACGACTTCGGACCGGACATGGGCAACTGGTTCCGGAACATCGGCTGGATGCTGTCCCCCAGCACCCGTGAGACCTTCCACCTCGCCCCGGCCGAAGGCATGGCCTCAGGCGCCGTCCCCGTCGTGTGGCGCCGTGAGGGATCGGACGAGATCTTCCCGCCCGAGAGCCTCGTGACAGACGCCGCGTCCGCAGCGGACCGCATCCACCGGACCGCGGGCGACCGGGACGCCTATGACTCTGCTGCTCGATCTGCCATCGAGTTCGCGACCCGCTACGAAGCAGGGGCTGTCGTCGATCACTGGCTCCGCCTGATCCTGCATGGGGAAAGGCCGGGTGGGCCGCCCTCCCCGGAACACCTCCAGCGGGCCCGGCCCGTGGCCACCGCACTCGCGGGGCGGGCCGACTGGAACCGCGTCGGCCGCCTACTTCGGGACGGGCGTGTCGAGCAGGCCGCCGCCGTGGCCCAAGAAGAGTCGCGCCCGGCATGGGCACAACCGGAGGACGTGCGTCGTCTCGCCGCGCACGTGAATGGGTACTCGGCCTTGGCGCAACGGGCACACCGGCTCGTTCCGTCGGCGCCATGCGTCCCCCCGCTCCTCCCGCTGGCGGCCGGTGCAGACTCCGCGCGTTCCCTGACCCTCACGGAGGGACCGGCCGGAACGTACGTTACGAGGAGCGGAGACATCGCGGTCGGACGCGGCGACATCCTCGACGACGTGAACGCAGAGTTTGACCGACTGGTCGATCAGGCCTTCCGTATCGGGGCTCAGAACCGGGCGACAGCCCTCACCGTGATCGGCGATGAGATGCTGGCGCTAGCGGGCGGCGCCGTCGCTGGGTGGCTCGGGATCCCCTTCGTATGGGACCTCACCAGCGAGCCAGCGGCCCGCGATTTGTTGATGCGGATGCGCGCCTTGCCGGACGCGCCTACACCTCAAGGACGCCTAGCGTTACTGGCTGCCGCTTCCGCCACTCGGCTCATCGGGGCCGGGCCCGCCGAGCGACTACCGGTGCCCTTCGAGACGTTCATCGGCATGGCAGATCTCGACCGTCCCCGCCGGGTGGGCGTTATCGGGCGCTCCCTCGGGGATCTCGTGGGCCGGTCGTGGGGCGAGCCCGTGAACCTCTCGCTCGGTCGATGGCGAGAGCAGACAGTGCCCCGACTGGACGTGGCCCTCCTCGACGCGCAGGTCTTGAATCCCCGCAACGCGTGGCGCGCGTCCGAGGGGAACACCGGACCCTTGGGTGCCTTCATCACACATGTGCGCCGCCATGCGACCCCGCTCGCGATCGTCGACCTCGGTCACGAGGGTCTGGACTCGGCGGGGATCGCCCAGGCTCGGCGCGTCGACGCGGTGGTCACCGCCCATCCGGACGACGTCCAGCGCCTTCACGACGTGCGCATCGTGCCGTCGCAGGTCGCCGTGTCCACGGCTCCCTGGGGAGTCCGGAGCGGCGAAGAGCATGTGCTGAGACCCGGTGACAGGGTCCGCCTAGCGATGCGCATGCTGGGGGTCCCCGAGACGCGTTGAACCCGCCTCGGGAACGCGCGGGCCGCTCAGGCGCCGTCGAAGGCCGGCAGCCGCTCGCCCACGCCGAGCAGCTCGGCGATCGCTGAGACCGTGCGCTCGGCCGCGCGGCCGTCGCCGTAGGGGTTCACCGCCTGGGACATCGCGCTGTACGCGGCCTCGTCCGTCAGCAGGCGGGTGACCTCGGTGACCACGACCTCCTCGTCCGTGCCGATCAGACGCACGGTGCCGGCGGTCACGGCCTCGGGACGCTCGGTGTTCTCGCGCATCACGAGGACGGGCTTGCCCAGCGACGGGGCCTCCTCCTGGACGCCGCCGGAGTCCGTCAGCACGACGGTGGCCACAGACAGCAGGTGGGTGAACTCGCCGTAGGCGAGGGGCTCGGTCACGAGCACGTTCTCGCGGCCCTCGATCTCCGGCAGGATCGCCTCGCGCACCACCGGGTTGCGGTGCGCCGGCAGGACGAAGGTGACGTCGGGGTGGTCCGCGGCCAGGCGGGCCAGGGCGCGCCCGACGCCGCGCATCGCGTCGCCCTGGTTCTCGCGCCGGTGGGTCGTGACCAGGACGACGCGACGGCCGGACGCCTCCAGCTCGGCCAGACGCTCGTCCTCGAACGGCACCTGGTGGCCGACGGCCTCCAGCAGCGCGTCGATCACGGTGTTGCCCGTGACGTAGACGTCCTCCGCGGCCACGGCCTCACGCAGCAGGTTGTCCCGGCTCACGGTGGTCGGGGGCAGGTGCAGCGCCGAGATCTGGCTGGTGATCTTGCGGTTGGCCTCCTCCGGGAACGGGGAGAGGATGTCGAAGCTGCGCAGGCCCGCCTCGGCGTGGACCACGGGGATGCCGCGGTTGAAGGCGGCGACGGCGCCCGCCGTCGAGGTCGTGGTGTCGCCCTGGACCACGACGGCGTCCGGCCGCTCCTGCTCGAGGACGGCGTCGAGCCCGTCGAGGGTGCGGGCGAACACGCCGTTGAGGGTCTGGCGCGGCTGGATGATGTTCAGGTCGTGGTCCGGGACGATGCCGAACAGCTCGTTGACCTGGTCCAGCATCTCGCGGTGCTGCCCCGTGACGGTCACCACGCACTCGAACCGCTCGTCGGCCTGCAGCGCCTTGACGATGGGGGCCACCTTGATCGCCTCCGGGCGGGTTCCGTAGATGGGCATGACCTTCACGGCGGGATTCTCCTGACCTCGAGGGATGACGGAAACCGGCCCCGTGCGGCGGGATGCCGGTCCCCGGCGAGTATACTTCTACGGTGCCGCGACGAGGTCTCGGCACCGCTGGAAGCCGTCCCTGTATCGCGGGCGGCAAGGGTCCACCCCTGCCAGCTGGTCGTCGCATGGAGGTGCCTGTCATGAGCGGAACCGGCATGGCCGCGTCCGGCCCGATGAACACGGTGGTCGTCGACGCGGCGCCCCTGGGCGTCGTGGGCGCGCGGCCTTCGTTGCGCGACTATGTCCTCTCACTCTTCCGCTACCGCTCCTTCATCCTGTTCGACTCGCGCTCGCGCATCTCCGGGGCCAACGCCGTCAACACTCTGGGCCGGCTATGGATGGTGCTCAACCCCATCCTCGACGGCGGTGCCTACTTCCTCGTCTTCGGTGTTCTCCTGGGCACCGGCCGGGGCATTCCGAACTTCATCGCCTACCTCATCGTCGGGGTCTTCTTCTTCCGTTACTCCTCGCAGGCGATCACGGCCGGGTCGAAGGCGGTCAGCTCCAACCTGACGTTGGTGCGGGCCTTCCGTTTCCCGCGGGCGACCCTCGTTCTCGCGACCAATCTGCGGGCTCTGCTCGAGTTCGTTCCGACGCTGGCCGTGATGTTCGTCCTCATCCTGGCCATCCCGCCGCTGGAAGTCTTCACGTGGCGTTGGCTCCTCTTGGTGCCCCTGCTCGCCCTCCAAACGCTCTTCAACGTCGGCCTTTCGCTTGTACTGGCCCGCTTCGTGGCCCACTGGCCGGATCTGGCGAACCTGATCGCGTTCGGGATGCGCATCTGGCTCTACCTGTCCGCCGTGTTCTTCAGTGTCGAGCGCTTCGATGCACAGCCGATCGTGCAGACGGCGATGCATCTGAACCCCCTGTACTGCGTGCTGGACATCGCTCGCCAGTCGCTGTTGTACGGTCAGGACGCCGAACCTCATCGTTGGCTGGTGCTGGCTGGCTGGGCCGCGCTCGTCGCAGTCGTCGGTCTCGTGGTGTTCTGGCGTGCCGAAGAGACCTACGGGGAGGAACGATGAGCGGGCCACGTCCACTCGATCCCGCCGTCGTCTTGGACGAGGCGGGCATGACGTACACGGTTCGGTCGTCCGACACCGGCGCGCGTCGAGCCGGCATCGGCGGGATGCTGCGCGGGGTCCGAGGCGTCCGCACGGATCAGGTTCAGGCGCTGGCTCCGTTGTCTCTCATTGTGGAGCGTGGTGAGTCCGTCGGAATCATCGGCACTAACGGCTCGGGCAAGTCGACCCTCATGAAGCTCATCACCGGCGAGATCCATCCGACGACCGGCCGGGTCTACGCCACCAGCACACCGGTGATGCTAGGGGTCAACGCGGCCCTCGTCCGTCAGATCTCCGGGGAGGACAACATCCGTCTCGGGTGCCTCGCCATGGGCATGACCACGGCGGAAGCGGCAGAGAAGCGCGACGGTGTTGTCCGTCTCGCGGGACTGGACGACCAGGCGCTCCAGTTGCCGTTGAAGGCATATTCGTCGGGCATGGCGTCTCGTCTGCAGTTCGCTATCGCCACTTCCGTCGATCCGGACATTCTGCTTATCGACGAGGCGTTGAATACCGGCGATGCCCAGTTCCGGGCCCGCACGCGTGCTCGTATCGATGAACTGCGAGCTCGGGCAGGGTGCGTATTCCTTGTCAGCCATTCACTCACCACCCTCAAACAGATGTGCTCGCGGGTCATCTGGATTGAGCAGGGGATCTTGACGATGGACGGGAACCCCGAGGTCGTCACAGGCAACTACGCCCGCTACACCCGACATCGGTCCAACGGCGCGGACGAGGTCGCGGAACGACTGCTAGCCGAAGCGCGTGCGGGCGTTGAACGGGTGGCCGTGCGGTGGACCGGCGGCCGACGACCGTCCGGCGTCATCGCCGACTGATGCGCCCCGGCCTCACCCGTCCTCGCGCGGGGTCACTCGGGCGTCCTCCGGGCGGACCAGCGGCAGGGACCCGGTGCGGGGCCCGCCGGGCACGATCGGCAGATTGGTCTCCGGAGCACGCCACCACGCGAGCGCGCCGAGCAGGATGACGCCGCCGGTGAGCGCGAACGCCCATCCGTAGCCGGCGGTGTCCACCACGAGCCCGGCCAGCAGCGGGCCGGAGATGGCGCCCAGGTCGGCGGACATCTGGGCGGTGGACATCACAGCGCCGGAGCGCCGCCCCTGGCCCACGACGTCGGCGATGGCCGCCTGCTGCGGGGCGTTGAGGGTGCCCGTGCCGGCACCGGCCAGCAGGCACGCGAGCAAGAAGGACAGCGGCGAGCTCATCCAGCCGATCACCCCGGTGGTGACGGCCATGACGAGCAGGCCCGCCAGGATCAGCGGACGGCGTCCATGCCGGTCGGACAGCCGCGAGCTGAACGTCACGGCCGTGACGTTGCCGAGCGCGAACACGGACAGGGCCAGGCCCGCCATGAGCGCGCCGTCCACCTGCCAGCCCAGCAGCGCGGCGCCGGCGAACGCGCTCGCCGCGAACAGGGGCATCACCGAGTTCCGCACCCCGAACGTCGCCCAGCCATTGGCGAAGAAGGAGACCAGCGCGGCCCGGTAGGACGGGTTGGCCAGGGCCTCCCGGATCGGCATGGCGGGGCGGACGTCGCGGACGGCGCGGTCCGCGAGCCGGGTGTCCTTGAGCAGGAAGAACACGAGGGCCGCCGCCACCACCAGGGAGCTGCCGTAGATGAGGAACGGGGCCCGGTACCCGAATACGGCCAGGGCGGAGCCCACGATCGGCCCCACGATGTTGCCGATCAGAAAGGCGGACGCGTAGGCGCCCGAGATCCTGCCGCGCATCGTGGGCGGGGACTTCCGGGCCAGGAACGCCATCGCGGACACGGTGAACAGGGTGGAGCCGATGCCGCCGATCGCGCGGAAGAGGATCAGCTGCGGAAAGGTCTGCGCGAAGGCGATCAGGAACATGGACGCGGCCACGATCAGCACGCCCGTCATGTACACGGGCGTCTCGCCGAGCCGGTTCGTCAGCTTGCCGGAGACCGGGGCGAACAGGAGGCGGGTCAGCCCGAACGCGGACACGACGGCGGCCACCCCGACGGCGGACGCGTCGAACGTCGCCGCGTACTGCGGCAGCAGCGGGGCGATGATGCCGAAGCCGATCGCGATGATGAACGCGGCGGCGACGAGGACCTTGATCTCACGGGGCAGGGGGACCCGCGAGGAGCGGGCGGACGACGACGGCATGACCGCCATCCTCGCACGGCGCCGGGAGTGCGACCCGGGGCGGGCGAGGGCCCGTGTGACAGACTGGGCCCGTGGAAATCGTGCTCATAGTCTCAGTCGTGGCCGCCCTGCTGCTGGGCGGCGTGCTCGTCGGCCTGCTGGATCGGCGCCCCGCCCCGCCGAAGGGCTCGTACCAGGGAGTGCGGGACGCGGACGACCCGCGCCCGAGTCCGCGGCACGCGGCCCCGTCGGGGTCCACCGCCGTCCTGGAGCGCCCCGAGGTCGACGAGGCGCCGCCCGTCGTCGCCGAGCCGGAGCCCGCCGTCGTCGAGGAGGTGGAGACCGCCCCGGCGAAGCCCGAGTACGAGCGGCCCGAGGCCGCCGGCTCGCGCCTGGCCCGCCTGCGGGCCCGCCTGCTCAAGTCCAACAACGTCTTCGGCAAGGGCCTGCTGGCGCTGCTGTCCCAGGACCGCATCGACGACGACGTGTGGGACGAGATCGAGGAGACGCTGCTGATGGCGGACCTCGGCACCGAGCCCACCCTGGAGCTCGTCGACCGCCTCAAGGCCCGCGTCACGGTCGAGGGCACGCGTGACCCCGAGCAGGTGCGCACCCTGCTGCGCGAGGAGCTCGTGGCGATGGTGGACCCCTCGATGGACCGCCGTCTCGCCGCGACCCGCAAGGGCGACCGCCCCGCCGTGACCATGGTCGTGGGCGTCAACGGCGTCGGCAAGACCACCACCGTGGGCAAGCTCGCCCGCGTGCTCGTGGCGGAGGACCGCACCGTCGTGCTCGGCGCCGCGGACACCTTCCGCGCCGCCGCCGCCGAGCAGCTCGCCACGTGGGGTGCCCGCGTGGGCGTCGAGACCGTCCGCTCCGAGAAGGAGGGTGCCGACCCGGCGTCCGTCGCCTTCGAGGCCGTGGAGCGCGGCATCGCCGAGGGCGTCGACGTCGTGCTCGTAGACACCGCGGGCCGCCTGCAGAACAAGGCCAACCTCATGGACGAGCTCGGCAAGATCAAGCGCGTCATCGAGAAGCAGGCCGAGGTGGACGAGGTCCTGCTCGTCCTCGACGCCACCACGGGCCAGAACGGCCTGACCCAGGCGAAGGTGTTCGCCGAGGTCGTGGACGTCACCGGCATCGTGCTGACCAAGCTGGACGGCACCGCCAAGGGCGGCATCGTGATCGCCATCCAGCGCCAGCTCGGCGTGCCCGTCAAGCTGATCGGCCTCGGCGAGGGCCCCGATGACCTCGCGCCGTTCACCGCCGAGGGCTTCGTGGACGCGCTGCTGGCCGACTGACGTCCCGCACCCGGTCCAGGGCCCCTCCCGACGACGTCGGGAGGGGCCCTGTTCTGTCACGGAGACGTCATCGACGTGTGGCGTGGCCCACTTCCCCGGTATCGTCCCTCCATCGGCCCCGATCGGGGCCGGGCAGCGACGCCGCGGGACGGGCGTTCGCCCCCGGCTCGCGGCCCGGACCGAAGGAGACCCCCATGGAGGAGTCGAACGTCCTGGACGCAGGGACAGTGTGGATGATGACGAGCGCGGCGATGGTCCTGCTCATGACACCCGGACTGGCCATCTTCTACGGCGGCATGACCCGCGCGAAGTCCTCGCTCAACATGATCATGATGTCCTTCGTCTCGATGGGCCTCGTCGGAGTCGTCTGGGTCCTGTGGGTCCACGGGATGACCGGCGGCGACGGGTGGGCCGGGGTGGTGGGGAACCCCGCCGGTGACCTCGGGTTGACCGGCACGATGGCCGAGGGCGGGCTTGTCGCCGCGGCCTACGGCGCCACCTTCGCGATCATCGCGGTCGCCCTCATCTCCGGCGCGGTGGCCGACCGGTTCAAGTTCGTCACGTGGTGCGTCTTCGTGCCCGTCTGGACCACCGTCGTCTACGCCCCGCTGGCCTACATGGTGTGGGGCGGCGGGCTCCTCTCCGAGGACGGCGCCATCGGCGCCCGCCTGGGGGAGGCCCTCGACTTCGCCGGTGGCCTCGTGGTGCACATCAGCGCCGGCGTGGCCGCCCTCGTGCTCGCGCTGCTGCTGGGCAAGCGCCACGGCTTCGGCGTGGACCCCGGCCACCGGCCGCACAACGTCCCGTTCACCATGCTCGGCGCGGCCCTGCTCTGGTTCGGCTGGTTCGGGTTCAACGGGGGCGCGGCGGGCGGTGTCGACGAGCTCGGACTGATCTGGGTGGACACCCTCGCCGCCGGCGCCGCCGGCATGCTCGGCTGGGTGTTCGTGGAGTGGCTGCGCCGCGGCCGGCCGACCTCGATCGGCACCGCGTCCGGGATCGTCTCGGGACTGGTCGCCATCACGCCCGCGTGCGCCTATGTGAGCCCCCTGGGGGCCGTGGTGATCGGCCTGGTCTCCGGTGCGGCCAGCGCGCTCGCGGTCAACCTCAAGTACCGCCTCGGCTTCGACGATTCGCTCGACGTCGTCGGCGTGCACCTCACCTCCGGCATCCTGGGCACCGTGCTGATCGGCTTCTTCGCCCTGCCGGACGAGGGCCGGGCGGGCCTGTTCTACGGCGGAGACGCCGGTCTCCTGGTGGCCCAGACGGTGGCCGTGCTCGTCGCCGTGGTCTTCACCGCCGTGGTGACCACGGCCATCGCCCTGGTCCTGCGCGGGACCATGGGCCTGCGGGTGAGCAAGGAGGACGAGGAGCGGGGCGTCGATCTGACCCTGCACGACGAGTCGGCCTACGACGTCGGCTTCGGCGGGGTGCCCGTCCCCGCCGAGGCGCGGTGAGCCGCCGCGGACGGGTGAGGCCGGTCGGTTGCTAGGCTTGGCGGGCGCCGCGGTGGATGCCGCGGCGCCCGCGACCGACCGCGTCCGGATCAGTCGACCCCGCTTCGAAGGATCACACCCGCCGTGTTCAACTCCCTGTCCGACCGCCTCACAGCCACCTTCCGCAGCCTCAAGGGCAAGGGGCGGCTAAGCGAGGCGGACATCGACGCCACCGCACGCGAGATCCGCCGCGCCCTCCTGGACGCCGACGTCGCCGTGCCCGTGGTCCGCCAGTTCATCGCGCAGATCAAGGAGCGCGCCCTCGGCGCCGAGGTGGCCCAGGCCCTGAACCCGGGCCAGCAGGTCGTGAAGATCGTCAACGAGGAGCTCGTGGGCATCCTCGGCGGTGAGACCCGGCGCATCCAGCACGCCAAGACGGGCACCACCGTCATCATGCTCGTGGGCCTGCAGGGCGCCGGCAAGACGACCCTCGCCGGCAAGCTCGCCCACCTGCTCAAGTCCCAGGGCCACACCCCGCTGCTCGTGGCCTGCGACCTCCAGCGCCCGAACGCCGTGAAGCAGCTGCAGGTCGGCGGCGAGCGCGCCGGCGTCCCGGTCTACGCGCCGCACCCCGGCGTCTCCTCCGAGTTCGAGGCCGCCACCGGCGACCCGGTGCAGGTGGCCCGCGACGGCGTCGCCGAGGCCAACACCAAGTACCACGACGTGGTCATCATCGACACCGCCGGCCGCCTCGGCGTGGACGCCGAGCTCATGCAGCAGGCCGCGGACATCCGCGCCGCCGTGGACCCGGACGAGGTGCTCTTCGTCATCGACGCGATGATCGGCCAGGACGCCGTGGCCACGGCCCAGGCGTTCAACGAGGGCGTCGGCTTCACCGGCGTCGTGCTCACCAAGCTCGACGGCGACGCGCGCGGCGGCGCCGCGCTGTCCGTCCGCCACGTGACCGGCAAGCCGATCATGTTCGCCTCCACGGGCGAGGGCCTGAAGGACTTCGAGGTCTTCCACCCGGACCGCATGGCCTCGCGCATCCTCGACATGGGCGATGTGCTCTCCCTGATCGAGCAGGCCGAGCAGAACTGGGACCGCAGCGAGGCCGAGAAGATGGCCCGCAAGTTCGCGGACCAGGAGGACTTCACCCTCGACGACTTCCTCGCCCAGATGCAGCAGCTCAAGAAGATGGGCTCGCTGAAGAAGATGCTCATGATGATGCCGGGCGCCCAGGGCATGCGGCAGCAGCTCGAGCAGTTCGACGAGTCGTCGATCGGCCGCGTCGAGGCGATCATCCACTCGATGACCCCGCACGAGCGCGTGGCCCCCAAGATCATCAACGGCTCGCGCCGTGCCCGCATCGCCCGCGGGTCGGGTGTGAGCGTGTCCGAGGTCAACGGCCTGCTCGAGCGCTTCGCCGAGGCGCAGAAGATGATGAAGCGCATGGCCGCCGGCGGCGGCATCCCGGGCATGCCCGGGATGCCGGGCGGCGCCTCCCGCAAGGCGAAGGGCAAGGGCAAGAACGCCAAGCGCGATCGCGTGAAGTCCGGCAACCCGGCCAAGGCCGCGGCCGAGCGCAAGGCGATCGAGGAGCGGCGCGCCCGCGCCGCCCAGGCGCAGGCCGGGGCGGTGTTCGGCCGCGACGGTGCGGGCATGGAGGGCTTCGACCCGTCCACCCTCAACCTGCCGGCGGGCTTCGAGAAGTACCTCAAGGACCGCTGAGTCGCCCGCTGCCCGGTCGCGGCGCGCCGGGTGTGCACCGGCCCGCCCGATCTGGCAGAATGGCACGGTACTGAGCGTGAGCCCGGACGACCCTCTATCCTCCGCTGCGCTCCGTTCCGTGTGCCAGGTCGTCGACGCCCGCTGCCCCCACGCGGCGTCGTGCCCCGGCCCCCCAGATCCACTGAAGGAGAACCACACTCGTGGCTGTCAAGATTCGTCTGAAGCGGTTCGGCAAGATCCGCGCCCCGTTCTACCGCGTCGTCGTCATGGACTCGCGCACCCGCCGCGATGGCCGTGCCATCGAGGAGATCGGCAAGTACCACCCCACCGAGGAGCCCTCGTTCATCGAGATCGACTCGGAGCGCGCCCAGTACTGGCTCTCCGTCGGCGCCCAGCCGACCGAACAGGTCGCCGCGCTGCTGAAGGTCACCGGTGACTGGCAGAAGTTCAAGGGCGAGTCGGGCGCCGAGGGCACCCTGAAGTCCAAGTCCGAGAAGGAGGCCTTCGTGGCCCCCGAGAAGGGCTCGGTCATCCTGCCGGAGGAGCCGAAGCAGGAGGAGGCCCCGGCCGAGTCCGAGCAGGCCGCCGAGGCTCCGGCCGAGGAGGCCGCTGAGGCTCCGGCCGAGGACGCCGAGAAGTCCGAGTGACCATGCTGACCGAGGCCCTCGAGCACCTGGTGCGCGGCATCGTGGACACGCCCGAGGCGGTCCGCGTGGACGCCCGCTCCCAGCGGCGCGGCGACATGCTGGAGGTCCGCGTGGCCCCCGAGGACCTGGGTCGCGTGATCGGCCGCCAGGGTCGCACCGCCACCGCGCTGCGCACCGTGCTGGACGGCCTGGCCGGCCACCCCGTCCGCGTGGACGTGGTGGAGACCGACCGCCGCTCCTGACGGCCCGTGACGCACGGCCCGCCCGCCCCTCACCGGGCCGGCGGGCCGTCGTCGTCTGCGGCCCCGCCC